>CAXNNN010000051.1:0-12606 GCA_964203095.1 Verrucomicrobiaceae bacterium
CTTCGTTGAGGAAGGCGGATTTGTCGGCGAGGATCTGCTGAGCGTTCTCGGGCTTCTGGATGTTGTAAACGCCACCGGAGCCGCAGCAGTCTTTCGCCTTGGGCGCGAGTTCCCAGCGGTAGCCGGTGGCATCAAGCACATTCGCGGGAATGCCTGCGGCCTTCTGTCCATGCACGAGATGGCAGGGCAGATCCACATAGACTCGCGTGCCATCATCGCAGGCACGCTGCCGGCGCACGGGGCCGAGATCGCCGAGGAAGCCGAGCACATCGCGCACTTGTTTGCCGGGCTGCAAGGTTTTGCCCAAAGCGTAACCGCAGCCGGACGAATTGCTGACGATGGCATCGACATCGAGCGGGCCAAACGCTCGCCGGTTCTGCTCGCGAAGGGCTTCGACACCATCGAGCCCGGTGTGCTCCTGGAACGCACCGCAGCAGCCCTGGCCTTCTGGAATGAGAACCTGGCAGTTGTTTTCAAGGAGCACGCGCACGGTGGCGAAGTTGATCTCGCGAAACATGGCTTCCATCAGGCAACCCGTGAGAAAGGCCACACGCGGGCCGGTGGGGCGATGTCGCTGCATAAGTTCATCGGCGTACATCGCGGTGCTTTTCAGAGCTGCCGGACGGCCCGGGAAAAGAAAGCGATGCACGCTAAGGCCCGCGCTTCGCAGGAGTCGTGCGGGCAGCATGGCGAGATTGAACAACATCGGCTGCGTGACCGCTGCGGCTGCCAATCGGAGCGCGAGTTTTGGTTTGAAGCGATGCGAGGCGACGTGTTCATGACGAACATGCTCGAAGATTTCTCCATACGGCACCGTCGCTGGACAAGCAGTTTCACAGGCGAGACAACCGACACATTCAGCGGTGTAAAAGTCCGTCCACTTGTCTTGCGGCAGCCGCCCTGCCGCTTCTTCACTCCATAAGCGCAATCGTCCACGCGGCGAGTTGTTCTCATCGCCGGTGAGTTTATAAGTCGGGCACACGGCGAGGCAGAAACCGCAGTGGGTGCAGTTGGAAAAGTAGTTCGGCGGGGAGCCAGAGGACTGGAGTGGTGGAATCACGGACGAATGGAGTGATGAAGGAGGCAGGAGAATGGGGGCAGAAGAATGAGGGATCAGATGGATGGTGCTGAATCCGGAGGGTTCCCTGCGATTAGCCGGTGGTTGAGCGAAGCGACAGCACCGGACAACGTGTGCAAAATGTCCGTATCCTGTAGGGATGCCAGCCACGACATACCGCCACAGCAACGAAGCTTGCTTGCATCCCTCCGGGATGCGTTGTGTCTCTTCGCCAAAACCGGTGGTGTCGCTCGTTCCTCGCTCAACCACCGGCTAATGGCTTTCAAGCCTCCGGCTTGCCTTCTGATCGTCGCGCAGGGTAAGATGGACTTCATGGTGTGCTGATGTTGCCTCGTGTTTTTCATTTCTGCACTTCTCCATCACTCGCCTCCGCCGCATGAATGGCTTCCTCCAGCGTGTTGAGCCACGCAGACTCGGTGATGGTCGGCGGTGTGGCAGGCAACCAGCGTGAGTGCCAGTCGCCGCCGATGCTGTGGAGTTCTGCCGTGTAAGGATGGACGAGAGCTTGAGTTCGTTCAGTGAGGTCATCGCTTTCGTTCATGTAAACGTGGACGACACCGCTGTAGCACAGCGCTACACAACGCCGCGCAGCGTGCGCGAGTTCCGCAGCGAGACCGATGGCTCGATCAGGCGTCGTCTTGATCACGAGATCGGGAAGGCCGTCGAGTGGCGGAGACACATTGTTTTGCAGCGTAAGCTGAGTGCTTGTCGATGCTGCGATGTGTTCGAGCTGCTTAGCAAAGATGTACGCTTCCTCTGGCACGCAATGGATCATCACACGGACGAAAGATGCCCTGCCTTCCGTGATGTAATCCACCGCATCCCACCAGTGCATCCAGCCGCTGTGAAGAAGTTTTGATACACTGGAATGCAGGGCCTTGGTGCTTCCATCGAAGTGGGCGATAGCCGTGCATCCACAATCAGGCCGCAATCGCAATACGTAGTCCACAGGCTCGCCGTAGCGCGAGCCGCTGTGCAGCAGGAAGCGCAGCCAGTCATAACCAGTTGTGGTTTTGACCACACGCTCGCCGATGCGCGCGATGCGTCCACTCGGCAGCCGCCAGTTCATGCCAAGGATGTTATCGCAATAGGGTCCGAATCGGCAAGACGCTGGCGCATGAGTCGTGGCGGCGATTTGTTCGCGCAAAGTTTTTGCTTCACCCAAAAGAAGTGGGAAGCGCAGGTGACGTGCGCGAGCTTGCGAATGAATGTCAGACGCTGTCGCATTCGCGGGCAGGCACAGTGTGCCATCCACTTCATCCAGGAAAGGAACAAAGAGTCGTTCGTTCAGCATGGGTGGGAAGACGTTCATGCGATGAAGTGGCGATTGTCAAAGACCTTGAGCGGATTCATTTGATGCGCGGGATTGAAGGCGGCTGGCACGGAGAGTTGGAGACGCATGGAGTCCGGACCAAACACCAGTGGCATGTAGGCGGACTTGTCATTGCCGATGCCGTGCTCGCCACTGAGCGTGCCGCCGACGTCGATGACGCGTTGCATGAGTCGCTTGCTGATGAGTTCCACCTTCTCCAGTTCACCCGGAACACGCGAATCGAAGAGAAAATTCGGATGCAGATTGCCATCGCCTGCATGGAAGACATTCACCGCGCGGATATTCGCGGCATCGGCTTCATCATAGACAAGCTGAAGCACCTCGGCCAACGCCCGCTTCGGGATTACAGCGTCCTGGACGACATAAGCGGGACTAAGCTGCCCCAGCAGTCCGCCTGCCGCTTTGCGCGCCTTCCACAGTTTTTTGCGAAGTGCATCCTCATCGCTGAACATCACATCATTCGAGCCTGCATGACGCAAAAGCTCGGCGACGGACTGCACGCGAGCATGCACGAGTGCCTCAGGACCATCGATCTCCACCAGCAGCATGAACGAACCCTTGGGCAATCCGCAAGCCATCTGACTGCTCTCCACCATGGCCACGCCACGTGGGTCGAGCATCTCAATGGCAGCCGGATACGACGAGTGTGCCACCAGCGCATGAATCGCCGCCTCGGTCGTTTTCAAATCGGGATAGGTCGCGCGAAAGGTCCACACTTTTTCCGGCAGTGGCAACAGTCGCAGCCAGAAGCGCGTGAAAGCCGCCAGCGTGCCCTCGGAGCCGATCATGAATCGCTTCCAATCCTCGCGCCAAGGCCCGCGACCACCCGCAGGGCCACCGAAACGATGCAGGCGGCCATCCAGCATAATCGCCTCGACTCCGAGCACATAGTTGCTCGTCACGCCGTAGCGAAAACAATGCGCGCCACCCGCGTTCGACGCCACATTGCCACCCAGCGTGCAAACCGGACCGCTCGAGGGATCAGGCGGATAAAACACGCCATGCGGCTTCAGTGCGGCATCGAGATCATTGAGCGTCACACCGCATTCGACCTCACACCAAAAGCCCTCCAAATTGATCTCCCGAATCTTCTTCAAAGCCGAGGTATGAATAACCACGCCGCCCTGCGCCGCCACCGGTCCACCCGAAAGCGAAGTGCCTGCTCCACGCATCACCAGCGGCACCCCCAGCCCCCTCGCGCCTTGCATGAAGATGGCGAGCTCTTCGGCATCCGATGGAATCACCACCGCATCAGGAAGGTAGCTTTTATAACCGAGGCCATCCGCACCGTAGCCCGCAAGCTGCGCTGCCGAGGTCAGCACACGCCCGCGAGGCAGCAGCGCTTTGAGTTGGTGTTCGAGAGAAAAAATCACAGGTCGAGCTACAGGTAGGAGGTCATACCAGTAACGATGAGGCCACGGAGTAACTATCTATTTTTCACTGATAAATTCATGCTGGGAGCGCCGAAGTGCAACACCATGACGCGCGATCATGCCTGACAATGTTGCCATCCCCTCGGAGACAAGCATGAGCAGAAGCCCGGTCCTCCACGAACCCATCTTGATGCAACACAAGTGTGGCAACGGGCATCGCGCATGTCGAGAGCGAGCCCCCCATTCGCCCCAGACTTCTCGCTAGCCGACGCAAAGGTGATGATCGTCCATGCTGCTCAAGCCAGCCGCCGCTCCTCATGAGAAGTCCGTCTTGCGCCGCCGTGGGCGCGGAGAACAAGGGTAAACCCAATGTCGCAGAGGTGCATTATCGCTACGCGATGATGTCGTTTTCAGACGGCAGGACTCGGACCGTCCTCTAGACTGTTCTTCGCTGGAAGGAGTCGGCCAAACTTAATCACGACACAGCCTATGCGGAGGAAGCGCTCCCACCGCAGTTGCATCACGGGCAGCAGGTCGCAAATCAGCAACCTCCTAACCCGCGCCTTGGTGGCAACAAGGTTTGTTGTGTCTGATTTTGTTAGTGGAATCAAGCTCGAACATCGTTGGCAAGGCACTACCACACGGGGCTACGGTTTGACTCTGTCATCCGCTACGCAGTGGTGGACCCGATGGTGCCACCGGTGCCGGGCACGGCGAAGGTGAAGCTGGAACTGAGCACGCGGACGGACCCGGCGCTGGCCGCGTTTGCCGAGGCGATCGTGACGGCGATGACGGACAATCCGTGGTTACCCACTCCGGTGCCTTCGGTGGTGGAGTATGGCGCTAAGCTGTCAGAATTCGAAGGCATGCTGTCGGCGCTGGAGAATCTGCGGGTGGAGGCCAAGAACCTGACCGAGCAGAAGGACCGGGTGCGCAAGGAGCTGGAGGTGCTGACGACGCAGCGGGTGACCTATGTGCAGATGACGAGCCATGGGAATGCGGACGTGATCGCAAGCTCCGGGATGCCGATCTGCAATGCGCCGACGCCGGTGGGGTGCTGCCGCCACCGCTGGGGCTGCGGCTGGAGGTGACGCAGGTGAATGGCGAGTTGCAGGTGCGATGGAACACGGTGACGGGGGCGAAGAGCTACCTGCTGGAGTTCGCCGAGATCCCGACGAGCGGGGGCGGGGATCTGCCCTGGGTGCAAGCGCGCCTGGGCGGGAAGCTGAGCTACCTGGCCCAAGGGCTGATCCCAGGCCGGCGCTATGCCTTCCGCGTGGCGGCCGTGGGCGGATCGACGGGCAGCAGTGCCTGGAGCCCCGTTGTGGAACAGATGGCGGCGTGAGAGGAAACTGGGAAGTGAGAAGTGAGAAGTGAGAAGTGAGAAGTGAGACGGGAGACGGGAGACGGGAGACGGGAGACGGGAGAGCGCCGGGTTCCGAGTGGGGCTCGGCGCTTCGGCATTTGAGGGGAGGGATTGGAAATTGGAGACTGGAAATGGAGGGGGCAGCAACCAATGACCAAAGGTGGGCGAAGCTGGGGGATAGCTATTTTGCGCGAGAATGCGGTGCCGCGCTGCCTAGCAATTCTGGAAGGTTATAAAAAAGTCTTGCACAGGGAGCCTTTCTCTCTCAGTGTTTGACTGGTTTCGGTTCGCCCGCTAACCCGCTGATGCAGCGACCGGCTTGCCCAGCCCAGGTTTCTCGCAGTGCTCCACAGTGAGCCTGCTCTTCGTTTTGAAACCTGCTGGTGTCATTCCCTCATGGCTCCCAGGCCCTGCTCATCGCTCCCATTTTTTATTCCGACGCCCCCGTTTGGCGTCCGCAGCCGGTGCTTCGATGGCCGCGCCGCGCCCACCCTTTTCTACAACATCTCATCCAGCGACATGGCAGGACATAACAAGTGGTCCAAGGTCAAGCATACCAAAGGCCCAGCCGATGAGAAGCGTAGCAACATCTTCGCGAAGCTCTCCAAGGAAATCACGGTCGCCGCGAAGAGTGGTGGCAATCCCGATATGAACGCCCGGCTGCGGTCGGCGATCTTGAATGCCAAGGCGGTGAATATGCCGAACGACACGATTGATCGGGCGATCAAGAAAGGCACGGGCGAGCTGGGTGGCGCAGTGATCGAAGAGATCGTCTATGAAGGATACGCCCCCGGTGGGGTGGCCATGCTGGTCGAGGTGGCGACGGACAATCGCAACCGCACGGCGCAGGACTTGCGCACGATGTTCTCCAAGAACAATGGCACCTTCGCGGATGCAGGTAGCGTGGCTTATCTCTTCCAGCGCAAAGGCGAGATCCGGCTCGACAAGGGCAGCCTGACTGAGGATCAAGCCACCGAACTGGCACTCGACTGTGGCGCTGATGACGTGATGGACGATGGTGACGACTGGCTGCTCTACACCGCCTGGGATCAGCTTTTCCCGGTGGCGGCCGCGCTCAAGGGCAACAACATGGCCTCCAAGTCACAGCGATTGATCTACCACCCCGTGACCACTCTGACGATCGATGATCCCACCATCGCCGTGCAGTTGGTGCGACTTTACGACGTGCTCGACGACTACGACGACACCCAGAACGTGTTCGCGAATTTCGAACTGACCGATGCGGCTGCCGCCGCGCTCTCCTGACTTGTTTATCTATTTCCATTGCTTATGAGCGAGGACTCTCCTTCCGAATTCCCCCCCGCACCTGAACTCGAACTCGAGTCGGTGCCAGCCAAGAAGCGTGCGACGAAAAAGGCCGCGACTGCTAAAACGGCGACCAAGAAAGCCGCCAAAACGGCAACCAAGAAAAAGACCCCGCGCACGCTCGCCGATGTGGCCGCGCTGAACCAAGCCCAGCCAGAGGCCGCGCTAGAGCCCACCCCGGTCGAGCCAATTGCTCCCGTCGTGGAAGTCGTGGTCGCTCCAGGCCCAGTGGCAGGGGTTGCTGAAGCGCCCGCGCCCGCCAAGCCCAAGCGTGCGTCGACCAAGAAGGCGAAAGCCAAGGTGGTCGCTGATGAACCGGTGGTAGAAGCCGCCGCCGTCACCGCGCCCTCCATGCCGGAGCCTGAGCCGCCCGCGCAGGAAGCACTTGCCGCTGTGGCCCCTGCTGAAGCTGTGACGACCGCCTCTGCTGAATCCCGCGATGCGGCTGCTGAGCCTGCCTCTGATGAAGGCGAAGCCGCCGGTGGTGAAGGCGGAGATCGCCCTCAGCGTCGCCTGCGCTGGTGGGAGAAGCGCAAGCTCGACCGTGCTGCCCGTGCGGCAGCTCGCGCCGGAGGTGGCGGCGGCGGTTCACCGGCTCCGCAACAAGCACCGTCCGAAGGGCAACCCGTGCGTCACAAGCATGGCGAACGCGAGCGTGATCAACGCGGAGAACAGCGCGAGCAACGTGGGGACCAGCGTGAACAGCGCGATCATGCGCAGGGCCGTCGTGGTCAGCCAGCGGAGGCGAACGATCAAGATGATGACCGTCAGTCCCCAGCGGTCACGCTCGGCCCCCCAGAGCCAGCGGAAGGCATCCTTGAACTCTCGCTCAAGGGGCATGGCTTCCTGCGCTTGAAAGACAAGGGCTGGGCGCAACTGGTCACCGACGTGTTTGTGCATGGCGAAGTCATTCGCAAGAACGGGCTACGCGATGGCATGTATGTCAAAGGCCAGGCCCAGCGTGGGCATCGCGGTATGCAGCTGACGGAAGTCAGTGAAGCCAATGGCCGCAAGCCAGAGGAACTGCGCGACCTGCCACTGTTCGAAGAGCTGAAGGCCGTGAACCCATCCAAGCGCTACCAGCTTGAGACACGGGCGGATCGCATGACCACACGCGTGGTCGATATGATGACGCCTGTGGGCCGTGGCCAGCGTGGCCTCATTGTGGCACCGCCGCGTGCTGGCAAAACGACCATGCTTCAGCACATTGCAGAGGCGATGATTCAAAACTACCCGCAGGTGCATCTCATGATTTTGCTGGTCGATGAGCGCCCGGAAGAAGTCACCGAGTTCAAGCGCTCGCTGCCGCAGGCCGAGATCTTCGCTAGCAACAATGATCAGGACGTGAAGAGCCACACCCGTATCGCGCAGCTCGCCATTGAGCGTGCCAAGCGTCTCGTGGAGCAGGGCGACCATGTGTTCATCCTCATGGACTCGATCACGCGTCTCGCTCGCGCCTTCAACAACATGAACAAGAACGGCGCGACTATGTCTGGCGGTATGGGCGTGGGCAGCATGGAGATTCCACGTCGTCTCTTCGCCGCCGCGCGCAACACGCGCACCGCAGGATCGTTGACCATCCTGGCCACCGCCTTGATCGAAACTGGCAGTCGCATGGACGATATGATCTTCCTGGAGTTCAAGGGCACCGGCAATATGGAACTCGTACTTGATCGCAAGATCGCCGAGCAATACATCTTCCCCGCCGTGAACATCTTCAAGTCCGGCACCCGCCGCGAGGAGTTGCTGCTGCAACCCTTCCAGATCGAGAAGATTCACTTCCTGCGTCGCGGCCTCGCCGGGCACAAACCTATCGAAGCCGTGCAGCGTGTGCTCTCGCTGCTGGAGCGCTACCCGAACAATGCGCAAATGCTGACGGAGCTGAGCAGCAAGGACCGGTGAACTTGGCACGATTCGTTATTCACCAGGTGCTATGAACCAGGCCCTCGATCCCGACGAAGTCATTCCGCCCACGCACATTCCGGCGCCTGGCAACACCGTGCAGGAGCGGGATGCGACGGCGAAGATCATCGCCCGGTGGTTGGATGAGTTGCTGCAAATCCCAGGCACCAAGTTCAAGATCGGTCTCGATCCGATCATGGCTTTGGTGCCGGGCATTGGCGACATGCTGTCGTCATCGGTGAGTGCCGTGGTCATCATTGAGTCGGTGCGCAATGGCGTGTCGCCATCGGTGATCGCTCGCATGGGGCTGAACATGCTGATCAATGCGCTGATGGGCATCATCCCTGGCGTGGGTCCATTCATGACCGCTTTCTTCAAGTCGAACTCCAAGAACCTCATGCTGCTGCATGGGTGGCAGGCTGGGCATAAGGACGAAGTGCGGCGTGGCAGTCGTGTCTTCCTGGTGGTCGTGGTCAGCGTGCTCTGTGCGATCCTCATTGGCTCAGCCCTGCTGTGGGCTATGTATTTGTGGAGTGCGCTGAAACTCATGCTCGGCTGACGCGTTCAAGGGGGCACCGCAGGTGGTGAGCTGTCGGTGGAGTCGCGCGAGAAACTAGGGGTGAGGTAGGTGCTCTCTGGCCATCGACACACCGCCCGAATCGCTCAACTCTTCGTTCACGTTCAAAGACTTCCTGCTTTGCATCGTTATACTCAAGCACATCCTTCCTCCTATGCGCCACTACCTCACCTCCCTCGCGGTTGCCGCGGCCCTTCCTTCGGCTTTTGCTCAAGCTCCCGCCACACCGGCAGCGCCGCCCGCCGATCAGCCGCTGCTCACGCCGGATCAGATGAAGAATGTGCTGACCCAGCTGGATGAACTGGAGAAGACCATCCTGGCTCAGCGCGGAGCGAATCTGGGCGGCATCATCCAGAAGCTACGCGCCGCTGCGGGCAGTGATGCCGCTGCGCTGAGCCTGATCGAGGACTGTGAGAAGCTAGTGCTAGTCGAGCGTCGCGATGGCGACCGAGACGACGCCAAGCGGATCGAACAACGAATTCAGCAATCCAAGAAGGGGGAAACCAAGAAAGCCGAGAACAAGGAAGGCGACGAGATGACTGGGGTGCGGCTCTCGCTCGAATACTTGGCCCTGACCTTGGAAGCGCATGAGTCCAGGGACGTGAAGGACATGATCCCCAAGGCGCTGGCCTTTCACCAGTCCTTGCTCGCGCAGGGCGAAAAGCTCAAAGGCCGCGCTGGTGCCAGCCTGATGGCACCTGTGGGTGGTGGCGGTGGTCGTGGTGTCGGCGTGGGCATCGTCGTCGAGGCCTATCAGTTGCAGCGCTTCCTTCAGCGTGAAGGTTGGCCACTTCAGCCAGCGGACATCATGGGCACCTATGAGCGATTGATCCTGCCGACGATTCGTGAGAGCCGAAAAGAGGAGCTGGCGGCCAGCTGGGATACCGCTTTGAACAACTATGCCACCTTCACCAAAGCCCGGATGCCCGAGGGCGAATTCGCCGTGTGGCAGAGCCAAACTTACCCCGAGCTACGCTGGGGTCGTGCGCAGGATCTTTTCCAGAACGGTCCCAGCCCCGTCATCGGCTTGGCTGAGATGCTGAAGGTCATCAAGGAGTTCCCGAATCATCCGTCCTCGCCGCAGTGGATCGTTGCCCTGCGTGGCATCGTGGCCCCTGCGAAGGTGGATGAAGCGCCTGCGCCCGTGGCTCGGTAAAGCAGCATGGCAGGTAGGGCGCTCTGTCCCAGAGCGCCGCGCCTGGCAGGCCTTGGTGCTTCGGCTTCGTGCATCATCCAGCACAGTCTCCTGGCCCCAAGGCGGCGGGCTAGGGACAGCCCGCCCTACCTGCACAAAGCGGGGTAGGGAGCTCTCGTCCACGAGCTTCGTGCTAGGCCTTCACCGCCCAGCGTAGCTTCGCGGACGTTGAGCGCGTGTTGGTGCGACGTTCTTCGGCGCTGGCGCGGATGACTTCGTGATTGGTGCGGGAGAAGACGCCCTCGCGTTCGGCGGCTAGGAAGGCCTTCTTCACGCGGCGATCCTCGCCGCTGTGGAAGGTCAGCACCGCCACGCGACCACTGGGGCGCAGGCAGTTGGGTAGCGCACGTAGCCAGGCATCCAACGCGTTGAACTCCTCATTCACTTCGATGCGCAGGGCTTGGAACACACGGCGCACCGTGTCCATGGCATCGTCTTCCGCCATGGATCGGGGCAAGTAGGAGCGCACTGTGTTGGCCAGCGCCTGCGTGCCTTTGATGACGGTGCCTGCAAGGCGTTCGGCGATGAGCTTGGCGCGGGGTTCGTCGGCATTCTCTTCCAGAATGGTCGCCAGCTTTTCCGCGCTCCACTTGCGCAGTAGCTCGGAGGCCGGGACACCGCGCTGCGGATTCATGCGCATGTCCAGCGGGCCATCGTGCTTGAAGCTGAAGCCGCGCGTGGGGTTGTCAATCTGCATGGAGGACACGCCCAGGTCGGCGAGGATGACATCCGCCCCGTCACTCCACTCCAGCTCGGTCAGCACGCGGGACAGGCCAGCGAAGTTCATGCGCCGGACGATGAGCGTGGGTTCGGGGTAGCCGCAGGCACGGAGCCGCGCTTCGGTCTTTTCGATCTCCAGTGGGTCCTGATCCAGGCCAAGGAGCGTGCCGTTGGGCTGCACGGCCTTTAGCAAATCACGCGCGTGACCACCGTAGCCGAGCGTGCAGTCCACGGCACGCTCACCCGGCTGGGGGGCTAGGGCCTCCATGATCTCGCCCACCATGATCGGCACATGCATGCCAGCTGGCGTCTTGCCACTGGCGATGACCTTGGCCACGGTCTCCGCGTAGCGTTCCGGGGCGTGCTCCTTATACTTGTCGGCGTAGCGCGCGGGGTGCTTGCCCTTGTAGCGCACGCGTCGCTTGTGCGGCGTGGTGGTGGGCTCGGTTATCGGTGGCGGTGTGTCGTCGCTCACAGCTCGTTGTATTTTGCGTTGGACCCGCGTGCCTTGGCCACGGGGTAGCGCTGCTCATTCTTCGCCAGTTTATCGAGCATGGCCTGCTCCAGCGAGATGCCGGCATTCGCGGCGAACTCGAAGAGCAGGATGGCCACATCGGCCACCTCCTCTCGAATGGCCTCGTGCTTGTCGCGGATGATAGCCTCCGCCTGCTCGGGTGTCTTCCAGACGAAGGGCTGCATCAGCTCACCGGCCTCGGCAGCGATCGCCACCGCCAGGTCCTTCGGGTTGTGGAACTGCATCCAGTCCCGCGCATCGCGGAAGGCGCAGATGCGGGCGGTGATTTCTTCGATGGTCATGGCAGGGATGAGCGGGGTTGTTCGCGTCCTCTTACTCGTTCTCGTCCTCAATGGCAACGCGCTTGGCAGCAAGGAGCTGGAGGATAGGCTTGTAGCCTGTCATGGGTGGGTGGGCATCTTGCCCGCCCGAGCCACGACAAGTAGGACCAAAGTCCTACCGCGCGCCGAACAGAGCACTCGACAGCCGGACCCAATCGCCTACCATCGCGCCCATGCCGACCTCCCCGCTCGACCGCCCGCCCAGTCTTGGCCTCATCCAGGAGTGGTATCAGCGGGGGCTCATCACCGCCGACACGCACCGCGCCCTGCTCGCTCAGCTCCGGTCCGTGCCGGTGTGGCGGCAGTGGGCCTCCTGGAATCTACTGGGCCTGGGCACCACCTTGGTCCTGGCGGGCGTCATCTTCTTCTTCGCCTATAACTGGCAAGGGATGACCCGGCTGGAACGTTTGGCCGTGGCCCAGGTGGGGCTGTTCGGCGCAGCCATCATGTCTCGCATTGTGGGGTCGCGCACCCTGCCCGGTCACATGCTAATGGTCGCTGCGTGTGTTATGATCGGCGTGGTGCTGGCGGTCTTTGGGCAAGCCTATCAGACGGGAGCCGACACCTATGGCCTGTTCACCGGCTGGGCCGCGCTCATGCTGGTCTGGGTCTTTGCCCAGTGCTATGCGCCGCTGTGGATCTTGTGGTTGTCGGTGCTGACCACGGGCATCTGGCTCTACATCATCGACGTCAGCCCCTGGCCAGAGCACGAGCAGTTCTGGACTGCCCTCAGGGGCACGGCCCTGCTCCATCTGCTGGCGCTCGTTGTCCGTGAGCGGTTGTTGAAGCGTGGGGCCGACTGGCTGAGCGGGACCTGGCTGCGCATGTGGCTGCTGCTCGCTGTGCTGGGGAATGTGACCGTGCCCGCCGTGGTCTGGGCG
>CAXNNN010000052.1:0-12467 GCA_964203095.1 Verrucomicrobiaceae bacterium
GATGCAGTGCGAACGGGACAAAATATCCCTCCTGCGGATTGGTGAAATTAGTCAATGATATCCAAACCCATTTGACGGGCGGTGCCGGCGAGGATGCGAGCAGCCTTCTCAGGGTCCTGGGTGTTAAGGTCAGCTATCTTCAGCTTCACAACTTCCATGAGTTGCTTGTTGGTGATCTTACCCACCTTCTTGCGGTTAGGCTCGCCCGAACCGGAGGCGATGTTTGCGATTTTCTTCAGCAAGTTGGACGCTGGAGGCTGCTTCGTGATGAAGCTGAAGCTCTTATCCTTATAGACCGAAATGATGGTTGGCAGCACGTCGCCGCCAAGCTTCTGGGTTGCAGCGTTGAACTCCTTGCAGAAACCCATGATGTTCACACCAGCCTGACCCAGCGCAGGGCCGATGGGTGGTGAAGGATTGGCCGCGCCGGCCTTGATCTGCAGTTTGATGACTTTGACGACTTCTTTTGCCATGTGTGTAATCCCCTTGCTGTGTGTGTGATGATGGTTTCGTGACTGACGCCTGCACGTGCCTCGCACGCCACTGACATCCAGCGTGAATCTTTATGCTTTCTCGACCTGCCAGTATTCGAGTTCAACGGGGGTCGAACGCCCGAAGATGTTCACCGACACGCGCAACACGCCGCGATCAGGGTCAATTTCCTCCACCGTGCCCATTTGGCTTTCGAATGGACCGTCGGCAACGCGAACTTGGTCGCCGGGAGAGAAGGCAATCTTGGGCTTGGCCCCGTCTTCGCGCTCGCGCACCTGGGCGAGTAGGCTCTCGACTTCACGGGGGCGGAGCGGAACTGGATGGTCTTTGGCACCTGCAAAGTTCAGGACCCCATCGGTCTCCTTCACAAAGTACCAAGATCTGTCAATGAGCTTATTATGCTCGTCGAGCAAGTGCATATTGCAGATGATATAGCCAGGGAAAAATTTCCGCGTGGTTTCACTGCGTTTCTTATTCTTCACTTCCGCCACACGTTCAGTGGGAAGCAGCACTTCGAATACTAAGTCTCCCATCTCCTCGCTCTGGACACGGCGAACCATGCTGTCACGCACGCGATTCTCCATTCCGGAGCGCACGTGAATAACAAACCACTGGTCGCGAGGTGCTGGGATTGTTGCCATGATTTAGAGGGTCAAGGAAGCGAAAGAGAAAGAGAACTCTAATGGTTATCAGTGCGCCACAGCTTCAAAAGCCTGGCGGAGCACGATATCGAAACCAGCAACAAAGGCTCCCAAGAGCAGCATGGCCACGAAGACGACCAAGGTCGAATTGTTCAGCTCTTTGTATTTGGTAAAACCTTTTTCTTTAGGGTCCCAAGGCCAAGTTGCCTTCTTCAGTTCCAGAATGACCTCGTTAATGTAAGTGCGGATCTTGCTCATTGAAAAAGGGACGCGAAGGACTGGGGAAATCGTTACCTTCGAAAGGTTCTACAGAAAAGATGGCAGGCCAGGAGGGACTCGAACCCACAACCAATGGTTTTGGAGACCACTACTCTACCAATTGAGCTACTGACCTGTAATGTAAAACGCTGACGAATCTTATCAGGGACAGGGTGTTTGTAAAGGAACCAGATACCTGTATTTGGAGACGAATGCCGCAGAGCCTGTCCCCAGACTCTGCGGCTAAATCACCCAAACGTTGTGAACGCTTAGTCGAGGATGGTGGCAACGCGGCCAGCACCCACGGTCTTACCACCTTCGCGAATAGCGAAACGGATGGTCTTTTCCATGGCGATCGGGGTGATTAGTTCCACCGTGATGGAAACGTTATCACCTGGCATCACCATTTCCACGCCTTCAGGAAGGGTCACCGAACCAGTCACGTCCGTGGTGCGGAAGTAAAACTGAGGGCGGTAATTATTGAAGAAAGGGGTGTGTCGGCCACCTTCATCCTTGGAGAGCACATACACCTCAGCAGTGAACTTCTTGTGCGGAGTCACCGAGCCTGGCTTAGCGATAACCTGACCGCGCTCGATGTCGTTCTTCTTGGTGCCGCGAAGCAGCAAGCCAACGTTGTCACCCGCACGACCTTCGTCGAGGAGCTTGCGGAACATTTCGATGTCCGTGACGGTGGTCTTGACGGTTGGGCGGATGCCGATGATTTCGACTTCTGACATCTTTTTGACGATACCGCGCTCGACGCGACCGGTGCAGACCGTACCCCGACCTTCAATAGCGAACACGTCTTCCACTGGCATCAGGAAGTCCTGATCGATTGGGCGCTCTGGAAGAGGAATGTAGGCATCCACTGCGTCCATGAGCTTCAGAATGTTCGCTTCGTGGGTAGGATCACCTTCGAGAGCCTTGAGGGCGGAACCCATGACGATTGGAATATCATCACCTGGGAAGTCATACTTGCTGAGCAGGTCGCGAATTTCCATCTCCACAAGCTCTAGCAGATCAGCGTCAGCCATGTCCACCTTGTTCATGAACACCACGAGAGCAGGCACGCCCACCTGGCGGGCGAGCAGGATGTGCTCACGTGTCTGTGGCATTGGTCCGTCAGCGGAGGAAACCACCAAGATACCACCATCCATCTGGGCAGCACCGGTGATCATGTTCTTCACATAGTCAGCGTGTCCAGGGCAGTCGACATGCGCATAGTGACGCTTTTCGGTCTCATATTCCACGTGAGCGGTGTTGATCGTGATGCCGCGCTCTTTCTCTTCAGGAGCAGCGTCGATCTGATCATAAGCACGCGCCTGAGCGAAGCCCTTCTTCGAAAGAACGGTCGTGATCGCGGCGGTGAGGGTGGTCTTGCCGTGGTCAACGTGGCCGATCGTGCCGATGTTGACGTGCGGCTTGTTGCGTTGGAATGCTTCTTTAGCCATTGTCTTGAGTGGTTATGATGTGCGCTTGGGACGTTACGGTGATTTACTTTTGGGACTGAGATGTCTGTGCGGATTCCAGGCGACTGGAGCTCTTGATCGGACTTGAACCGATGACCTCGTCCTTACCAAGGACGTGCTCTACCAACTGAGCTACAAGAGCGATGTCACTGGGATACTGGTAAGGCATCCAAGCCTTTCTAACAAACTCCGTGGCGGGCATTTCAAGACGATCAAGTCAAGCTTTAACGCACCCAGGGATTTGTGAAAAAGTGGGCAGCAAAGTAACGGGCACCCCCTGTGTGTCAAAGCTTTTTTCAAGTTTGAAAATGAAGTGACCAAGCTTCCGACGCACTGATCAAAAACAACGGGGTCACATCAACCCTTTTCCCTTGGTTTCAGGCGCGAAGCGCACCAGCACCACGCCCGCCAAATAGATGATGCACAGCACAGAGTAGGCGCTCGCGGCCTTGGAGAATGCAGGCGTTGTCGCATCGCCGAAGAGCCCTACCAAGTTTGCGATTTGAAGGCCGCCAATGGCTGCGATGACCCGTCCAACGTTGAAACAGAACCCCTGCCCTGTCGCTCGCACGCTCGTCGGGAAAAGCTCCGGCAGATAGAGCGGGAAGAACCCGTAGAAGGTCGCTGTGAGGCCACCCATGAGGAAGGCAGTGACGAAAAACTGGGTGCCAATCGTGTCATTGAGCTGGTAAAACGCCAGCGCTGAGCCCATGGCAAGCAGACAACACCAGACATAGGTGGTGCGGCGGCCGAGGATGTCGCCGATCACCGGTGTAATCAGGGTCAAAAGGATCGCGCCCAGCGAAGTGGCGATTTGCGTGTATTCCTTCGGATGCGCACAAACGGAGCCTGTCGCCTTGGCCAAGTCGATCGACCACTTCGGAGCTTGCTGTGCTGCCCCCCAAGTGCCAAGCAAGGCAATTCCCGCCAGTCCAGCTCCGATGGCCATGTTTTTGAGCACCATGCCCCGATCCAGCATGGTGAAGTTGCCTGCGGCCATCGACCTTCCCAGATAACGACGCACCGGGAATAGATACCCCCAGAACACCGTAACCATGCCCACCACCGTGATCGCGGTCGCCATCAAAGAGGTGATACCCCAGCCAATACCGATCGGAGACCATGCCGTAATGATAATGAGTGCCACGGTGCCACCCAGCAGCACACCTAGCAGGTCGGAGTTACTCCAGTGTGAGGTGGCACCCGATGCCTTCTCTTTTTCCCACTTGTCACTCTCAGGGACAAATATCCGAATCAAAAAGATCAGCAAGGCTGGCAGCGCTCCTGTCACCATGAGGAAGCGCCAGCCGCCATTCGCGAACCACGAATCTGCCATGGCCTCCGTGGCTCCCATCGACAACGCAAAGCCTTTCATTTGCGCCAGGAAGCTGACCAATCCAAGACTCAGCAGCGCCACCAGCAGATAGCCCACATTCGCCGCAGCACCGATCAGACCGGCAATCCAGGCACGGTTGCCGGAAGTCCACAGCTCATTCACCAGCGCCACGCCCAACGCCCACTCCCCGCCCATGCCGAGGGAGGCAACGAACCGCAGCCCAGCCACATGCCAAGCCTCCGTGGCAAATCCGCACAGGCCGGTGAAAATCGCATACGTGAAAATGCTAAAGCTCATCGCCCGCACTCGGCCGATTCGATCACCCAGCCAGCCGAACAACACTCCCCCTGTCGCAGCCCCCACCAGGAAGGTAGCGATGATCACGTTGAACCAGTTCAGCACCAGTGGGCTTGAGGGATCCACTTTTAACAAGTCCGCTAGCGCTGGAGAGCCGATCAATGGGAACAAGCCCATTTCAAAACCATCAAACAACCAACCGAGGAAGGCGGCTGCGAGGGCCATATTACGAGAACGAGAGGAATGAGAGTCGGGCATCGGGACGTCAACGTGCGGAGATATCTCGCTTGTTCAAGCAACAAGGGTTCAATTGCAATTCGACCCAAGTGCCTTCAGCAACAAGGTAGGTATTTTATCGTTAACTCACCCCACTTTTGCTCGGCAGCGTCCCCCATACCTCCCCATGAAACGCCTATCCCTACTGTCGCTCGTTCTGGTCCTCGCCAACTGCGCTGTTCAACCCGGAAGCACTCCCGGTAGCCCTCCGCCCAGCGTGTGGGGCATGCCGCAGATTATCAATGTCTCCGCTTACGACCCGAAGGAGCGTCAACGCGATGGGGTTGGCTTCTCAGAGCACGACGTCTCCGCTTTACGGGCAGATGGGGCGATCGCCCTGATCGCACGAGCTGGCAAGGGCGGAAATCTCGATGAGAAATGCGCCAACTTCATAACCTCAGCCGATCGTGCGAGCATGCTGCCAGGCTTGTATTACCGCGTGCAGCGGCATGTGGATGCTGTGGCGCAGGCAGATCAGTTCGTGAACCGCGCCTTGTCGCTGGCCCGCAGCCGCTCATGGAATGCGCAGGCACTGCTGCTCTGCGGCGACTTTGACGGCGACCTCTCTGTCTCGGCTATTCTGCGTTTTACGGATCGCGTGGAGAGCCGCACGGGCGTGGTGCCAGTGGCCTATCTGGAGAACAGCACCCAGCTCAAGCAAGCCCTCAGCAGCGCTGACCCTTCATCCAAGGCCAAGCTGCGGCGCATGCCCTACTGGCTGGCCCTCTACGCACACGACAGCGGCGCGGGGCCAGTGTATCCCGCTCCAAGCCACCCCAGTGGCCTGGTGAATCAGTATCGCGTATGGTCCGACTGGGCCCTGTGGCAATATGGAGGTGTCGACTGGCAAGGCGGGCGCTCACGGCCCAAGGTTTACAATCACGGCGGCTATCGTTTCCCGCTCTACTTCGGCAATCTCGACCGGCCGGTGGAACGTAATGTCTTCCGTGGTTCACAAGCTTCGTTAAAGACGTTTTGGCAGCAACATGGGCTCAGACTTCCCTGAACATGAATGACCAATTCGAGGCTCAAACTCGCGCCGATTGCCTAGCGTGGCTGATGCAGCATCATCAGCGCGCCAACGTCGTGTGGCTGGTGACGTTTAAAAGGCCAGCGGCCTGCCGCATCTGTCTTACAACGATGCCGTGGAGGCTCTCGAAGTCCCGGTGGATCTTGAAGCCTCCTTTCAAGCGCACTCCGGTTCCGCTGCGAACTTCCACGCCTTTCCAATTTCCGTGAAGCTCGGCATTCTGGAGTGGATCGTGCAGGCGAAGAAGCCTGAGACACGCAAAAAGCGTCTCGCAGAAACCTCCAGCCTCGCCGCAAAGAACGAGCGGGCGAATCAGTGGCGAAGGACTTGATTCATCGTCGTTATTGCCCTGCTGGGTCAATGACTGCGCGTCGCCCTCGTGCGGGCTTCATACGTTTCGCTTCGCCATCAGCCCGAGGAAGTCTTCCTGGCTAATGATGGGCGACTGACAGCGGACGATGCCGCGCCCCAGATCACAGAGCATGTCGCCACGACCGAGAAGGGCCTCGCCACCGGATTCACCGAGCACAATGCGAGAGTTCGTGTCCTTGACGACGCGCAGGCAAACCTTCATCGGCAGATTGGCACTGATGAGGCCCGTAACAATCGTGCGGTCCGGCCGCTGCGTCGCGAGAATCAAGTGAATGCCTGCCGCCCGCCCTTTCGCTGCGATGCGCGCCACGAGAGTCTCGAACTCACGCCGCTCAGCCTTGCCGCTGAGGATCAGATCGGCAAACTCATCAAAGACGATGACGCGCACCGGCATGTCCGTGTGCCCCTTGGCCAGCCGTTCCTGCAAGTTCATCACCTTCTCAGAGGCGAGGCGCTGATAGCGCTGCTCCATCTCCTCCACCGCCTGCCGCAGCAGGATCAATGCGTCGTCCAGCGTGGTCAGAACCGGGTTCGCCAACCAAGGTGAACCCGTGATGCCGCCAAAGGTGAGCACCTTGGGGTCTACGATGGAAAACTGGAGAGCGCTCGGCGAATTGCGAGCCACTAGGGATGCCACGACAGACTTCAAAAACTCGCTCTTGCCGCTGCCCGACGTGCCCCCTACCAGCAGATGGCAAGTGTTCGGGTTTGCGAGATCTGCCACCACCGTTTCACCCGTGACCGAGATCCCCACTGGGAAGGCGCTGACCTGGCGAGACTCCGGTAACTCGCCGCTTTTCATGATGTCTGCCCAATGAACGGACAGAGGGCGAGGCCTTGGCACGTCCACGGTCATGTGCCCTGGTGCAGCGTCGATGATGGGCACCTCCTGCAAGGCGAGAGCCACCTGCAAATCTTTGGCGCGGGCAGCCAGCGCAACGACACGAACACCTGCGGCCGGTTGCAGACGAAAACGCAAGATCTGCGGTGCCACCACGCAGTCCATGACCTCCACTGCCAAGTTGAAGCTGGCATAGGTTTGCTCGATTTTTGTGGCGATGCTCGCTCCATCACTGGCATCGCTCTGAAGCGGTCGGCGCTCGGTCGCTACGTCGGGCTTGGCAGGCTCGCCAGTGGCCGCAAGTGGCTCATCGCCGAGTGATTTCAACTTCTCCCAGAGCGGACGGAGCTTCGCATGCACGAAGTCGAGCGCCTTCTTCTTTGTAAACGGAATATCCCCAGCGATAGACTCCTCCAGCAGCGTGCGGGCCGCGTGAATCTGGGCCGTCTCCTCGACCGAGAACACATAAATCTCCAGGTAGTGGCCTCGTGCGGCTTCCAGTTGCTGACGCACAGCGGCCCACGTGCGGGCAGGAATAACAGGCAACTCGGGCGTGCGCAGCATGATGACGCGGATAGCGAGATTGCGATGATCAATCTCCCAGGCTCGGTTCGCGATAGCGCTCCAGCGGCGCGCATTGGCACCACCTTCAAAGCCGAAGAGCCGGACTTTCGTCTCCCACTGCCAGCGGACCGTGAAATAGCTCGTTTCCTCATGCCGTGCCACCGTCAGCCCACACTGCCCATGTGCGGCCTCATGCACCAGCCACCAGAGCATCTCCGCATTGAAGCGGCAAAGTTCAGACCCGGGCTCCTGATGACGCTGCACCAGGGCACTGAAGCGCTCCTGCAAACTCAAGCCCTCCGCCGTGCGCGTTTCTTCGTCGTCCCAGCGCTTGCTTGCCGCACGTAGCACAGACCGAGCCGCCATCTGAGAGCGCCCTTGGAACACCCCTTCCAACCACGCATCGCCCAGGCTCTGCGCCTGCGGGAAATTCAGAGTCTCCGAGGCAGCGAGACGCATCTCGATCAAGCTGCGTGCCTGCTTGAAGTCGATGCCTTCGAGACTGATCGCAGGCTCGCGGAAACGCTGCTGCTGAGCCTCTTGGAATTGCTTCTTGATGCAGCTGTCCCAGGGCACCAGGTTAGACGTGACCACGGTTAGCTGATTGGGCACCTCGGCGAGCAGAAACTCGGTCACGTTCGAGAAGGCCTTGGCCAGCGCCGGGTTATCTGCATACGCGTCCGTCTGGTCAAAACAGAAGACAAAGGGCCGGTAGTAGCTGGCCAGACAGCCCAGCGCGACAAGGCGGCGACGGCACACTTCGTTGTCATCCTCCTGCTGGGCCACATCGCCCGCGCTCAGACCGATCATCTGCCGCATGTCGTCATCAATCGGCACCGCCGAAATCCAATCCATGCACGCATTGCGAAGATCGAGATGGTGACGCTTGAGCACCAGGGTGAAGAGGATGCGCAGCCAGGCTAGGCACTCGCGCGCGGGAAGTCCCGTCCGTGCCAACTCACGAGCCAGTTCGTCATAGCGCTGCGGGATGATGACACGCAGCCAGTCGCTCCACGTGTGCTCGCGCGCCATCAGGCCAAAGGCATCCAGCGGATGGCGGCGCAGGAAAGCGACCGCCGCATTGACATCCTCCGCAGGCAGTGAGCCACTCTCAATCAACCCCGCCACCAGATGCGTTAGCACGCCGCAGGCAAAGGCGTCCAGCTGTGTCGGCACCGGGGTCTTGCCTGCTCGACTGCTATCTTCCAGGTAATTGAGTTCCTGTACGGTGCGATGGAGCAGCGAATGCCAGCACGCTTCAGAAGAAACGAAGGGGCGCAAGTAGACCAGCGTGGCGCTTCTACGCAGCTGCTTGAAGAGCCGTGCGATAAGATGGCTTTTGCCATAACCCGGCTCAACCGAAAGCACAAGCTGAGCCTTCAGCGGCTGCGTTTGCAGGCGCGGCAGCGGAGCCGCCACCAGTGTTTCAAAAGCCTCGGTCAACTCACTCAGCGCACGGTCGTTCAGGCCTGCCACGGAGGCTGCCTCGCGTCGTGGATCGGTGGTGATGTCGTCAAGGAACGGGTTCGGCATGGCAGTGCGGACTGACTTACTCTTGCTTCATGCGAACAAACAGATACGGCTCATTCTGAACAAGAATGGCAGCAGCTCGGGCCGCCGGGCTAGCAAAGGACCAATCACCCTTACCAGGAATGAAGACGCCCTGCTCACAGAGCTGCTGCACGAGAGGCTTGATGTCATCCGCCGAGCAAGCTAGCGCCTCCTGTAACCGGGCAATCTCGATATCCGGCATGCGGCGCTGCACCCGCACGGCGCGGTAGGCCTCGACCACCTTTAAAAGGTTCACCTCTGACTCCCCTTCTGCTGTTGATTCGGGCTCAACGGTAGCTTCCCCTTCCAAAGGACCAGCTTCCGCCAACCACTCCCGCAAGGCTGGCAAATAGGTGTAAAAGGCCTTCGTCCCGTCGGTCAGCTTGATGAGCAGACGCTGCTGCTCTAGCAAGCGCAGGCACGTTTGAACCGCAGGCTCCTTAACCACCAATCCCTTCAGCAACTCCGACTGAATCTTCGCCCGGGTGAAAAGGCGTCCGCGCCGCTGCTCGGGCAGCACACGCCGCAGCACTTCGTCGGCTTTCTCCTCCGCCGTCATCTCCACCGGCCTCTGCCCTTCCAGCCAGTAGCGCACCACCTTGCCTTTCCGCTGTTCCTGAATCCCACCGCTCGCCAACAAATCGGCTAGCTGTGCCAGACGCTCCGCTTTCAAAGCCGCCTTCTTGGTGTCAACAAGCTTGCTGGAGGCGATTCCTGCGGCACCCGCAGCGCGAAGCTGCTCCAGCACCCATGGCTTGAATGCGTCCGGCTCCTGCGGCGATAGTGGGTGCGTCTCATTCATAGCGGGAGTGTCTTGTCTCCTAGCGTATCTCCCGCAATCCTCAAGCAACGTGTCTATTTTGATTGTCAGCACGGTGTTACATCCATGTAAAACTGCGTTCACAACCTGGACCTAGCAATCCGCGGGCCAGGACGCGCGGCTTCAGGCAACCCTGTACTTGTTCGGAACCGTGGCAGCGAAGGTCAGGGAAGCAGCAGCGCAAGTTTCGCCAGCAGCGCGCTTGAAGTGACAGGCATTTGCCTGAAAGAATCAGCCCATGCAAAACCACCCAGACCTTGACGCCAAGGCAGACCGAACGTCGGACCGCCGACGCTTTCTCAGTCGGGCTGCAAGTGCCGTGGCTCTTGCCAGCGCCGGCTTGAATCAACTCGTCGACGCAGGACAACCCGCCGCTTTGCCAGCCTTTTTCAACCCGCGCCTGTTCACCTTCCTTGGTGGCGACAAAGGCACCTGGAGAGTCATCGCTCGCAAAACCGTGGTCGGCACGCCACTGCCCGATGTGAAGCGCGTGGATATCATCAACGGTAGTCTGGATGAATTGCCCGAAAGTGCCGCCTGGATGCTGCGCGGCGTGACCAGCAATGAGCGCTATGTAACGCGCCCCGAAAAAGACCAGCTAGCCGCCAAGCAAGTCTCCATCGGCCGCCCCGAAGCGACCCACGCCGCGCTGATACCCATCCGGAAAAATGCGCAGTGGTGGGCCATGACGCAGGACGAGCGACGCGCTATCTTTGAAGAGCGCTCCCATCATGTGAAGACCGGCCTGAAGTATTTGCCTGCCATCGCCCGCCGCCTGCATCACTGCCGCGACCTGGGCGAGCGCCAACCCTTCGATTTCATCACGCTCTTCGACTACACTAAAGAAGACTCGGCGTCTTTTGAAGACATGGTGGCAGAACTGCGCTCTTCCGAGGAATGGAAGTATGTCGATCGCGAGATCGACATACGCTTGATACGGGATGGTCTGTAGCCAAGCGCGCACCGCCGCAGCATGCGATCAACTCACCAGTTCCACGCAGGAGCGCTCGGCTTCACTCAGGTAGCAGCCAAGATCGGAACTCCAGAGACCACCTTCCTCGCTGTAGGCAGCGCGAGTGCGAAAGCCACTGCCGCAGACGCTGAACCAGCGATAGCTCGCGCGAGGGCCGACCATTCGGGCCTGGCGGTCGCCCTGGCTGAGCTTACCGATGGAGCGGATGTCGCTGAGAGTCATCGCGAGGCTTCATTTTGGCAGTGGCTCACCGCCCGACAGCAGGAGCGAGGGCACTTGATACGCAGACAGATCGTCGATCACGTTCTCCATCTCGGGCCAAGTCAGCTCGCCCGGGTAGCTCAAGGCGTTCGAGTCGGAGTAGCAGTGCACGCAGCGGAGGTTGCAAGTGAGAGTGATGTTCCAGACCGTGATGGGCTTGCGTGTGCTGGCCGTGTGACCGCCGGGATGGCCAGGGTGACGACCCATGCCATAGCGCAGCGAGTCAGTGTGTTGAGCGGCTCCAGTCCAGAGTTTGGTGATGTTGACCATGCAGTGAGTAGGTTGCCCCTACACAACGCGAAAACCGAACCTGCGACCACATTCCACGTGTTGAACGCTGCCCCGATCTTGTGCCAGAGCGCAGGTTCGGTGGCACCTTCAGCAAAAGCTTGAAGGGTTCCCCATTGCTGACAGCGTTTGGTTTCTCATGAAATGGATCATCCTTCTCAGCCAGCTCGCCATCTTTTCCTTTCTTCATGCCGAGCAAGTCGGCCCATGGAATCTTGATGCGCTCAAAAGCACTGTGCCCACGATGACGTGGCTGCGGCAGGATCAACCGGTGCACTCGCTGACGTATGCCGGTGAGAAGTATCAAGATCATGACACCGAAGTCTTTGCCTTTTACGCATCGCCGATCACGCTCGGTGAAGCGAAGCCCGACGCCAAGTTTCCCGGCGTGGTGCTCATTCATGGCGGTGGCGGCACGGCTTTCGCCGAATGGGCGCATCTCTGGGCCAAGCGCGGCTACGCAGCCATCGCGATGGACCTGAGTGGCTCGCGTCCGCCGGAGCCGACTTTCGACGCTAAGGGCGTCGCCAAACGCAAACCTAACGACATCACAACTCCCAAACGCCTCCCCAACGGTGGACCACCGCAGGGGGGCACCGAGAAGTTCGACAGCATCGGCGGGGGCACCAGTGATGATTGGCCTTTCCATGCCGCTGCCAGCGTGATGCGGGCGCACTCCTTGCTGCGCAGCTTTCCCGAAGTGGATGCCGAGCACACCGCCGTCACCGGTATCAGTTGGGGCGGCTACACGACTTGTCTGGTGGCCTCGCTCGACGACCGCTTCAAAGCAGCCGTGCCTGTCTATGGTTGCGGCTTCCTGCATGAAGGCGAATCCGTGCAGAAGCCCAGCATCGACAAGCTCGGCGATCGCAAGGCCCTGTGGGTCAAGGAATACGATCCCGGCTCGCTGCTACCGCGCTGCCGTGTGCCCATTTTCTTCGTCAACGGCACCAACGACATCCACTACGTGCTCGACAGCTACATGAAGAGCTACAACG
>CAXNNN010000053.1:0-12418 GCA_964203095.1 Verrucomicrobiaceae bacterium
ATCCTCAGCAGCCGCTGCCGAAGCCAACCGACCCTAAGGACCCTGGCAATCCGAACCTGCCGAACCCGGTCAATGACGCGGCGCTCGTTCACGCCACCTTCAAGAACCTCGGCTTCACCCTCATCCCAGAGGGCCAGCCGCTGACCAATGCCACGCGGCAGCAGATGCTGACGAATCTGAACCTCTTCGTCAGCAAGGCACGCGGGGCCGAGCTAGCCGTCATCTACTACGCCGGGCACGGCGCCGCGAACAAGGACAGCAACCACATCATCCCCGTGGATGCCTTTGAAAATCTCCAGCCCACGGCAGGTCTCGGGGCCAGTGAGGACGAGAAGGAGGCTGACTTCGCTGCGCAGTTGGAATCCTTTACCCTCAGCCATACGCAACTGCTCGATAAGCTGAAGAATGCGGATGTGAAAGCCCGTGTGCTGGTGCTGGATTGCTGCCGCGATTCCGGCCTGGCCAAGAAAACCTTCGGCCTCCAGCGGGATCGCAGCAGCGGGGGCGACGGCGGCATGGTCGCCATCAATCGCAATCAACTGCCCCCTGCCTCCCTGGTCATGTTTTCCGCTGGCCCAGGGGAGACGGCCAAGGACGGCGCGGGCCGCAACAGCGTCTTCACCGAGAACTTCGCCAAACAAATCCAGACCGGCAAAGACATCTACGTGGCCCTGCGGGATGTGAGTGTGGAGGTGAAAAAAGCCGTCACCCGCCAGACCCCGTGGCTGGAATCCTTTGGCGATGCTGCTGCGCTGGCTGACATTCGTTTCGCCCCTGCGTCCTATGTGGCCCCACCGCCCGTGCCCACGGGCATGACCGAGGAGGAAGTGCAGCGCCGCGTGGCCGAGGCGCTGGCCAAGATGATGCCCAAGGTGGACCCAAGGAGCGGCGGCGTCCCGCCGCCGTCAGTCACCACGCCTAGCGCTGGGCCGGGGACGGCGGCTGGAAGCATGCCGCTCCTTGGCTCTTCCATCCTTGATCAGGGCAGCGTAGGCAAGGTCATCCAAATCACGCTCCCTAGCGGTCAGGTCATGAAGTTCGCCTACTGCCCGCCCGGCAGCTTCAACATGGGCAGCCCGGCCAGTGAAGAACGCCGGGACAGTGACGAAGACCAAGTCGAAGTCAGGCTCAGCAAAGGCTTCTGGATGGCCCAGACGGAATGCACCCAGGCGCAGTGGCAGGCCGTCATGGGCACCAGCATTCAAGAGCAGGCGAAGCTAGGCTCTTATGGCAAAGACCTCTACGGTGTTGGTGCCGACCTACCCATGTATCACGTCAGCCATGACGAAGCCTCGGTATTCTGCGAGAAGGTGCAGGGCAGTGTGACGCTGCCGGCGGGCTGGAAGGTCGCCCTGCCCAGCGAGGCACAGTGGGAGTATGCCTGCCGCGCAGGGACGAGCGGGGCCTATGCAGGCACGCTGGACCGGCGGGCTTGGTATTCCGACAACAGTAACGCCACGACCCACGCTGTCGCAGGCAAACAAGCCAATGCCTGGGGCCTCTATGATATGCATGGCAATGTCTGGGAATGGTGCGCCGACTCGTATGATACGAAACTCCCTGGAGGCACCGATCCACGGGGTGCTACGACGGGCGCTACCCGCGTGGATCGCGGCGGCTCGTGGGGCAACGGCGCCGCCCGCTGCCGCGCGGCCAACCGGGACAACTCTGAGCCTGGCATCCGCGACGGCAACCTGGGCTTCCGCCCCGCCCTAGTTCCATCCAGGTAAACTAGGCGCGGAGCGCAGCTGCGGAGCCGCCTCAGCGGAGGCATGAACCGAGGAGTCGGACTGGAGCGGAGCGGAAGGGAGACGGAACGGTTCAGTGCCGGAGCCGTCTGACCCCGCGCAGCGGGTCGTTTTTTTGTGGCTCCGTCATGGAACAGCGCCACCCGTTTCGGAGAGCTGCACATCAGGCAAATCCCGGTGATGACTTCGCCTGCGAACTGCGTTGAGTGCTGCACCACCCATCATGCCTGTTCTTGCAAGCCTTCAACTCGACCACCTCGCGCCGTTGATTTTCTTCTATGGCCTGGGCAGCGCGCGGCCGCTGATCACCTTCATCGAGCCGCATGAACTGCCTGACCAAGAGCGCTGGCTGTTGGCGCATGACACGGACATGACGCCGCGCTTACGCGAATTTCATCACGGTCCGATTGACCTCGACGTCCATGCCAAAGGCAAGATCGGAGATTACTATGTGCGTGCTTCCGTCCTGCGCCGTCATCGCGATGCCAAGGCGGTTGAGTTCGGGGCCATTGGCATGCATGTGAACCGTCTGCCTGACGAAGCCCGCAGGCTGACGCTGGAAGGCAAGAAGCCCTTCGGCGGCATTCTCGAAGAACAAGCTGTGCCGCACAGCAGCCATCCGCGCGGCTATTTCCGCATCACCATTGATCATCGCTTGGCCGAGTTGCTGGACGCGACTGAGGGCGAAATGCTCTACGGCCGCTGCAATGAACTGCGCCATGCGAATGGCCAGACGCTGGCGGATGTGGTCGAGGTGCTGCCGCGCGTGCTGGATTAGGGCTTGGCCTTCAACTCACTCAATCGCAGCGAGTGCTCGATCTGCGTTTGGCCTTCCACATCAATGATCTTCATCGTGATCAGCGGATCGATTTGCCAGTCGATGTGCAGGGTGCCGACATTAGGCAAGTGGTAGGTCTTCGGCAGCACGCGGTTCTTGTTCTTCGTCGGTGTGCCGCGTGGATGCTTCTGCGTCATGGAACTGGCGGTGAGGTCGTAGAGCGGATAGCCGGGGCCTTCGATGCGGGACAGCTCGCACCAGTGGCGGTCACCGCTGAGGAAGAGCAAGCCATGGGCCTGGGTGCGCTTCAGGATATCGATCATGTGTTGCTGTTCATGCGGCAGGTTGGCCCAGGATTCGAAACCCTGCATCTCAGCAGCGAACTCGATGCTGCTGACGATCAATCGCAGCTCGGCAGGCTCGCGCAGGGTCTTTTCCAGCCAAGCCCACTGCGCCTCGCCCAGCATCGTGGTGCTGGTGTCATCACTCGCTGTGTAGCGGCCACCGACCAGTGCTTGCGCCAACGGGAGCTTCTTCAGTGGGCTGCGGAAGTAGCGGGTGTCGAGCAGGACGACCTGCACGCGCTTGCCTTCGGGGCCGAAGGTCTGCGCATGGTAGACGCCTTCCTGCTGGCGGCGTGGTGAGTCCGCAGGCTCGTCTAGCCAGTTCCAAAACTCCGTCTGCGCCTCGCGCTTGTGCGGGTAGTCGGCACCGCCGTCATTGAGGCCGAAATCGTGATCGTCCCAGGTGGCGAGGATGCTGCCCTTGGCTTTCAAGCCCTGATAAAAGCGGCTCTGCTTCAGCAGCGCATACTTCTCCCTCATCATGGGAATGCCGCCTTTGTCGGCATACACATTGTCGCCCATGAAGATGAACAGGTCGCGCGGTAGCGTGAGTGCGCGGTTGAGCATCGGGTGCTCATGCGTGTCCAGGCAGGAACCGAAGACGATGTCGCGCAGCGGCTCAGCACTGAATGCAGGGAGGGCGACGAAGACGGCGAGTGTGGCAGACAGGAAAACTCTCATTCAGCATCCTTCGCTGTGGCTTTCTGCTCCGGCAAGTCTTCACTCGTGTGCGACTCGTAACTGAGTGCACACATGATTCCGACCTTGAACCAACGTCTCGCCCACCGTGATAAGCCCAGCGCTTTCCCCGTCATGCGGCAGCGCTGGTCGCGGTTGCTGTTTTTGCATTGGCCCATGGAGCCAGACGTCATCCAAGCGACCCTGCCGCCAGGCCTGACGGTGGACACGTTTGATGGGTGTGCCTGGATCGGTGTGGTGCCGTTTTTCATGGAGCGGATCCGTCCCGTGTTCTGTCCGCCCGTGCCCGGCATCTCATGGTTTCTGGAGCTCAACGTGCGCACCTACGTTCACGATGAACAAGGCAACTCGGGCGTTTGGTTCTACTCGCTGGACTGCAATCAACCGCTGGCCGTGGAGATAGCGCGCCGCTTGTTTCACCTGCCGTATCAGCACGCTGAAATGAAGGCCAAGATGGAGGGCGATGCCGTGCACTACGATTGCCAGCGAAAAGGGGAAACTGTTGCCGCGGACTATCGTTATCGGCCTGGCGGTGAGTTGCGCACGGCTGAGCCGGGCAGTTTCGAGTTCTTCCTGCTCGAGCGCTACTTGCTGTTCTCCACCTCACGAGACGGACGCATCCACAGCGGCCAGGTGCACCATGCGCCATATACCTTTGCCGAGGAGGAATGCGATGCCTGGAGCGCGGAGCCGATTCGCCAAGCGGGCTTCGCATTGCCGGAAGGTTCCCCCGCGTCGCTTTTGTATTCGCCGGGAGTCGATGTCAGTGTGTATCCGCTGCGATGACTGGACAGGCAGCAGATTGCATGACAAAGAACGGCTGCCCATCATGAAACAGCAGACCCTAGTCACTCTCGATCTCGAAGGCGTCCTTGTGCCCGAAATCTGGATCGCCTTCGCCGAAAAGACCGGCATTCCTGAACTGCGCCGCACAACTCGTGACGAGCCTGACTACGACGTGCTGATGAAGGGCCGCCTAGCCATTCTCGACCAGAATGGCTTGAAGCTACCGGACATCCAGGACGTGATCGGCACGCTGAGTCCGCTGGAAGGGGCGAAGGGTTTTCTGGATGAGGTGCGCTCGATCACGCAACTCATCATCTTGAGCGACACGTTTGAAGAATTCGCGCAGCCGCTGATGCGTCAGCTCGCGTGGCCGACCATTTTCTGCCACAAGCTGGAGGTCGATGCCGCGGGTCGTATCGTGGACTACAAGCTGCGTCAGCCGAATCAGAAGCAGAAGTCGGTCGAAGCGTTTCGTGGGCTGAACTACAAGGTGATCGCGGCAGGCGATTCCTTCAACGACACCACCATGCTCGGTGCGGCGAATGCCGGGTTCCTTTTCCACGCGCCGGACAGTATCAAGGCGCAGTTCTCGCAGTTCCAGGCTTTCGACGCCTATGCTGATCTTCTCGCCGCGATCAAAGCCGAGCTGTAGGCCAACACGCAGAGCGCTAGCGATAGCATGGCGAACCAGTCGCCCCAGCTTGCATAGAGCGTGAGTGGCGGGCTCTTTGCGACGGCGATGGTCGCGGGCAGCACGCCCTCAATGAAGGTGTCGCCGGTTTCAGGATCGTGTAGGCGGCTGGTGATGCGGCCTTTGTCGTCGATCACACAGGTCACCCCCGTGTTGCACGCCCGCACCATGGAGCGACGCAGCTCGATGGCGCGGAAGATGGCGTTGGCCGTGTGTTGCTCGGTTTGATGACTGTGCAGGAACCAGCCGTCGTTGGTCATGTTGACGATGAGCTGTGGCTGATCGCGAACAAACTTGCGCGCAAGATTTCCATCCGTGTCCTCGAAGCAAATCAGCGGAATGATTTGGATGTCGGGCTTGGCCAGAGTGAGAGGTTCGGTGCTTGAACCGTGATCGAAGTCGCTGGGCAGAATGCCCTCCAAGATCGGCCCGAGAATCGGCCGCAGCGGCAGGTATTCGCCGAAAGGCACCAGATGGACCTTGTGATAGAGTTGCGAGCTGTCCCAGCCCTTGTTGAAGAGCGCAGCGCTGACATGGCTCTCACCGGCAGGCTCCAGCACATCACAGCCTGTCAGCAGCGAGTAGTCGCCGAGTGCGAGCAGGTCGTTGAAGTATTGCGGGTGATCGGGGTGGTAATAGGGCAAGCCCAGCGCGCTCTCGGGCCAGACAACCAAGTCCACGGGCGATGCCTTAGTGCCATCGCGTGGTTCTGCGTAGAGTCGCGTCAGGTCAGCGTAGCGATGGTAAATGTCCACCGTGCTCTCGCCGCTCCAGCGCACGGCCTGCGGGATGTTGAGCTGCACCATCGCGACGCGCACGGGCACTGATTCCACTTCGCCCTCCAGCGACAGCTTATTGATCCCATAGGAGGCCCACGCGATCAGCACCGCCATCGCACCCACCAGATCAAAATACCAGCGGCGCGGCTTCTGGTGCTTCGCGTGCAGCACGATCCGCAGCACCACGATGAACAGTGCGCAGACCATGAACACCGGCAGGAACGACACGCCTGCGACGCCAATGCAGTCCGCCATCTGAATGAGCAGCTTGTTCTGATGCAGGCCCACGCCAAGGCCATTCCAACCAAAGCCCGTGAAGACCCAGCCGCGCAGCCATTCCAGCGCCACCCACGCGAAGCCTGCGAGAGCTGCACTGCGTAGGCACTCGAGCGACACATCGACCACCGAACCGTGCAGTAGCACGCTGCGCCTGGGCTTGGCAAACTTGCTCGCAAACACCGCCCACACCGCGAAGTAGAGCGACAGGAACAAGGTCATACCCGCGACGGCACCCCAGCCCATGAGTTCCACGGGCCAGCCCATCCACCTGTCATCGACCGCACCGCTGATCACTCGTGACGAATGGCGCAGCCAAGACAGATTGGGCACGAAGAAGCACAGCCCCGCGAGGTAGCCGAGCGCGAAGGCCCGCCGCTTTCGCACCTCGCTCAGCCACAGCACGCTGAGTAAGGGGATCAGCCAAAGCCACACGCACACCTCCACATTCCATCGCGGAAACGCGAAGACCAGGATGGCTCCGCTGACAGCAGCGAGCGGATAGTGGAGGGTGCGGGCAATCGTCATGGCAGCACATTCTGAGGGTTTAGGCTGAAGTGAGTCGCCGCTTGCAGCAAATGCTTGTCATTGGAGTAAATGACCGTGAACCCATGCAATGCAGCCGTCGCTAAGTGGAGGGCGTCTCCAGCTCGTAGATAGACCTGACTGCCAAGCGTGCGGTAGGTCGATTCGATGAGTTTCTGAACAGGTCTGTCCAAGGGTAACCATTTCCACACACCCAGTGCTTCATCATTTTCAAACATGCTCCATACGGCCTTGTAGGAAGGCTTGGTCAGACTGCCTTCGCGGAGCTTGCGATGAAGGCCCGCGAGAAATTCAGAGCGCCCCCAGACACTGCAGCACTTAGCAACTGGCTGGGCTGCCAGCGTGCGCACCAGATGAGCATGGGGCTCAGGCAGGTAACATTTCAGGATGTAATTCGTGTCGAAGTAGAGCATGGCTTTGCATCAACGATCACGATCGTCGCTGATGATGACAGCGCTCTCTGACTTTTGCTTCGGCAGTTTGGCTATCCATGCCTCGCGTGCAGGTAGACCAACCCCCGGCAGTTCCGCAGCGGTGGGTGCCTGGATAACGGCTATGACTCGACCGCGATCGGTGATGCGCAAAGGGCGTTTGGCCGCCTCGCGCACCAATGATCCGGTGTTCTGATGCAGTTCTCTCAAGGACACCGTGCTCATAATGTGTCACAATGTGTCACAAGTGAGCCCGTTTGGCAAGTTTTGGCTACGCCAGCCGTGTCTCAATGTCCTTGTCCAGCCAGGCCCAGAGGTTCTTCAGGCCGTTGGCGGCCTTGTCCTTGGCGGCGGCGAGTTCTTCAGCGCTGAATTTTTGACCAACGAAGGGCAGGCTCTTGCCGAACATGTAGTATTTGATCTTCGGCTCAGTGCCAGACGGACGCACGGCGAAGCTGCGGCCATCGGCGAGTTCGACGAAGAGCATCTTCTCGGTTGGCACACGCACGCCTTCTTCGTCGTGGATCACATCTTTGCGGAAGTCGCGCATACGGGTCACCTTTACGCCGTCGATTTCCGTTGGTGGGTTGCTGCCGTAGCTGTCGGTCAGCTTGCCGATGGTCGCCGCGCCTTGGGCTCCTTCGAAGGTCTTGCTCTTGTTCACTTCGAGGAAGTAGCCGATCTCGCTGTAAACTTCGTCCATTAGCTCGGCGATGGTTTGGCCCTTCGAGGCCGCGTAGGCAGCCAGCTCGGCAAACATGACCACGGCACCGTTGCCATCCTTGTCGCGGCTGAAGTCGCTGCCCATGTAGCCGTAGCTTTCCTCAAAGCCCATGATCAGGAAGCTGCTCTTGGCAAGGCGGACATCACGCGTCTCCGTTTCGGTCAGGTCGCGATACTTGTCGCCGAGGCCGAGTTCCTTTTCATACACGTCTAGCTTGCTGCTGATCCACTTGAAGCCGGTCAGGGTATTGACACAACGCACGCCGTAAATCTGTGCGATGCGCTCGGCCATGCTGCTGGTGACAAAGGTCTTCAAGATGACAGCGCGCTGCTTGTTGCTGTCGTTCAGCCAGCCGAGTTCGAACATGGTTTTGGTGCGATACCAGGCCATGAGCGCGCCGATCTGGTTGCCGGTCAGCAGCACCAGCTTGCCTTCCTTGGTGCGCACGCCCACGCCCATGCGGTCGCAGTCTGGGTCGGTGCCGATGATGGCATCTGCGCCGATCTGGTCGGCGAGGTCGGCGGCCATCTTCAAGGTGGGCGCGTTCTCCGGGTTGGGCGATTCCACGGTGGGGAAGCGACCGTCCTGAATGTCCTGCTCGGGCACGGTGCTGAAGTTGAATCCGAGGTCCTTCAGAATGACGGGGACCAGTACGCCGCCGGTGCCGTGCAGGGCGGTGAAGACGATCTTCAGGCCCTTGGCTTTCTCAAGCAACTCGGGCTTGAGCATGAGGGTCTTGACTCGCTTCAGGTAGTCGGCGTCCATCTCTGCACCGAGAACGGTGATCGTGCCGCGTTCAGCCTCAGGAAGGGCCTCGTACGCTTCGGTCTTGATGGCGTTGACTTCCTTGATGATGCCGGTGGCGTGGGGCTCCACGATCCCTGCTCCGTCGTTGAAGTTTACTTTGTAGCCGTTGTCATGCGGTGGGTTGTGGCTGGCGGTCAGCATCACGCCTGCATCGGCACGCAGGGTGCGCACGGCGTAGCTCATCTCTGGGGTGGCGCGGCAGCCGTCGAACAGATACACATTCACGCCCAGGTCGGTTGCGATCTTCGCCGCGTACTGCGCGAACTCCTTCGAGAAATGGCGGGTGTCATGAGCATACACGATGCTCGCTTTGCCTTCGATGCCCGCAGCCTTGCGATAGGCGATGCAGTAGGCCACTAGGCCGCGCGTGGCGCGCAGCACGTTATAGAAATTCATCGCATTCGTGCCCACGCAGGGATGGTCGGGGCGTTGATCGGCGGGGGCGGCACCGCGTTCGATGCTGGTCACCACCTTGCCAATCGTGCGTCCACGTAGACCACCCGTGCCGAACTTCAGCGTCTGGAAGAAGCGGTCGTTCAACTCCGCCCACTGCTCACCGTTGGCCAGTTCTTCGATGCTCGTGGGGTAGAGCGGATTCGTGCTGGCGGCGAGCAGAGCTTGGATGTTTTCCTGACTGGCAGAAAGTAGTTTGCCATCGGCAACGGCTTGGGAGAGAAAGGCTTCAACAGACATAGAGGCGGACAATCTAATGAGGAAAGTGCTCTGGGGTAAGTAAAAAGTGCTGCATCCTGTCACCCCTCGCAGCCATACACTTCTTGACTCTGCTCGCTGCCCTGAGCACTAAGACCCATGAAAATCATCCGCCACACTGACGAAGACTTCGAGATCCAGCTGTCCATGCTGAACCGCCGGGCGGAAGCCAGCGACCAAGTGCGTGATGTGGTAAGCACCGTGCTGCGTGCGGTGCGCGAGCGCGGGGACGAGGCGCTACTGGAGTTTACCAGCCGGTTCGACCACGTGGCTCTGACTCATGCGCAGCTCTGCGTGTCGGATGCTGAGCTTGATTCTGCCGTCAATGCGATCAGCAGTGAGGTGCGCGAGGCGCTGGAGGCGTCGCACCGCAATGTGACGGCCTTTGCCAAGGGAAGTCTCAGGAAGCCTTGGATGCGCAAAAACGAGCAAGGCGCGGTGGTGGGCGAGGTATTTCATCCCTACCAACGCGTGGGCTGCTACGTGCCTGGCGGCACGGCCCCGCTGGTGAGCACGGTTTTGATGACCGTCGCCATCGCTGCGGCAGCTGGCGTGCCCGAGATCGTGGTCTGCACGCCCTGCGGTCAGGGAGGTCGGGTCAATACGGGCCTGCTCGCCGCGCTGAAGATCGCGGGTGCGACCGAGGTCTATCGCGTGGGCGGGGCGCAAGCAATCGCGGCCATGGCCTATGGCACGGCCACGCTGAAGCCGGTGCTCAAGATTTTTGGCCCTGGCAATAGCTACGTCGTGGAGGCGAAGCGTCAGTCCTTCGGCGCGGTCAGCATCGACCTGCTACCAGGGCCCAGTGAGGTCTTGATCATGGCGGACAAAACCGGCAATCCAGCCTTCATCGCGGCGGACTTCCTGGCCCAGGCCGAGCATGGCAAGGATAGCGGCGCGGGTTTCATCACGGACAACGAGGCGTTGCTCAACAAGGTGCTAGAGCAGATCGAGATTCAGGCCGAGAAGGTCGGACGTCAGGAAGCGGTGCGCACGGTGCTGGACAAGGGCGGGTTCGCCGTGCTGGTGCCTGACATGGATGCCGGATTGAAGCTGGTCAATGACTACGCGCCCGAGCACTTGGTCTTGATCGCCAAGGCCGAGAAGAGATTACTGCCCAATATTCGCACCGCAGGCGCGATCTTCGTGGGCAACTACTCACCCGTCGCGGTGGGGGACTTCCTCGCTGGTCCCAGCCACACGCTGCCCACGGGCGGCTCAGGCAAGAGCTTCCCAGGCATCACCGTGGACATGTTCCAGCGCCGCACCAGCATCGTGCGCCTGGACAAGGAAAGCTGCGCGAAGAGCGAGCCGATTGTCCGCGCATTCAGCGAGGTCGAAGGCCTGGATGCCCACGGTGAATCGGTGGCGATTCGTGGGCGGATGTAGTTCTTTCCACGCTTGCAGCTTGATCATGGGTGGCATAGTTTCTGCCTATGATCGCTGAAGAAATCCGTCGTTTGCTCAACGCGCGTCCTTTCAAGCCTTTCCGCCTTCATCTAACAGATCAGGCGGTGCATGAGGTTCCCCAGACGGATTGGGCGCTGCTGAATCCAGCAGGAACGATGATGGTGGTGATGGATAAAGCGGGTTATTTTGACTGGCTGTCCACCGCGCACATTACACGGATCACCCATGTTGGGGAGCCGCAGGGCATGGCCGCTCAGTGAATTTGGCTGTGGGCCTGCCTAAAGAGTGGTTTTCAATCGCTTCTCCCGCCACAGCCCCAGCACGATGAACGCTGCGCCCGCTGCGATCATGAAGGTGCTGAAGAACTGCCCCTTGGTCAGGCCCAGGATGAAGGCCGCGCCTGAGTCTGGTTCACGCACGTTTTCCAGCGCGATGCGCACGACAGCGTAAAGAATCCAGAAGACGCCGCTGAGCACCCCATGCGGCAGGCGGGGGAACTTGATGCGCAGCGCGTAGATCACGAGGAAGATGAACAAGCCTTCGCCCAGGGCTTCGTAGAGTTGGGAAGGGTGGCGTGGGTAGAGCAGCTGGGTGAAGGCCTCTTCACTGCCGAAGTGCTGCGTGTAGGCGGCCAGGATTTCTGGGCTGTGTTGCAGGCTCGGGTCCAGCATCGGAAACGGCTGCCCGTGATCGGTCACGTAGCGCGCATGGAAGTCCGCGTGTTGGATCTCGGTGGGGAACTTCATGGCCCACGGGTGATTCGTCACACGACCGAACAGCTCGCCATTGATGAAGTTGGCAATGCGCCCCAGCATCAGCCCCAGCGAGGCACCGCAGGCCAGCGTGTCGCCCAGGCCGAGCCAGGAAAGCTGGTGCCGCCGCGCATACCAGATCACGAACAGCAGCACGCCCACCATGCCGCCGTGGCTGGCCATGCCGCCATCATAGATTTGCAGCAGGATCAGCGGGTTGTGGACAAAGGCGTCAAAGTTGTAGAGCAGCGTGTAGCCCAGCCGACCGCCGAGAACGGCACCAAACAAGGCGGTCATGGTGACGAAGTCGGCCACGGCATCCGGCTTGATCTCTGATAGCCCTCGCTTCGCCAGTGAATGCATGACCAAGTAGCAGAGGTAGAAGCCCAGAACGTAGGCTAGCCCATACCAATGAACGGCGATGCGGTCGGTGAAACGGATGAGATCAGGCGAGAGATCGTGAACGTAAATGGCGAGCATGAGTGCGCGATGGTAGCGGCTCGCGGAAAGCTCTCAACTGCTCATCCGTGGCGGTGCTGTTTCCCCGTCGGAGCGGGCTGGACGCCCGAGAAAAGGCTTGCGGCAGGGCTTGGAATCGCGTCTTCTGCGCAAACTTAGCCCTTCTTAAACACCATGTTCATCGCTAGCCAAGCCGACGCCCTGACCGAGCGACAGACACAGTTGCTCGACTTCCTCCGCGACTATCAGCGCGACAATGGCGTCATGCCGTCCACGCGGGAGATCCAGCGGCACTTCGGCTTCGCCAGTCAAACGGCGGCCATGAGCCATCTGCGTGCTTTGGAAAAGAAGGGCGTCATTCAGCGTCATGCCGGCAAGGCCCGTGCCGTGGTTTTCCCTGGCGATCTCAATCGCATCGAGATGGTGAACATCCCCGTCTATGGTCACATCCCCGCAGGCTTCGCCGTGGACGCCGAG
>CAXNNN010000054.1:0-12344 GCA_964203095.1 Verrucomicrobiaceae bacterium
GAAATAGAACGCTTACCAAACTAATTGCAGCGATCATATTTATGGTAATGATATTAAAGATGGCCGCCAATCAAGTCCGACCTCGCTTACAGCGTACTATCCTGCGCCGCCTCGCCTTTGCGATGGCGGCTGCTCCCAGCGCAGCAGGCGGGCGACGAAAGCCCCAGTATCAAGGTCAACTTCCCCAATACCCCGGTCCAGGGCATTATCCCCGTTTATCAGCAGCTGACGGGCAAGAAGATGATCCTCGATGGCACCCTCCAGCACGAGACTCTTAAAATCATCGGCACGCGGCCCCGGACCAAGAAGGAAGCGATCAACTTCATTGAGGCCTCACTTCTGCTAAATGGCTACGCCGTGATCTAGGTGGACGCAGACACGGTCAAGCTCATCCATCACAGCGGTGGCAAGAACCCCTTGTGTTAGCACCTGCCCGTCTTTTCCTCCATTCGGGATCTGCCGGAGAATGAAGAGATCGTGCACTTTGTGCTGCCGTTGGAGAACATCTCGCCGGAGGAAGCCGTGAAGGCCTTCACCACCGTGATCATGCTGCACGCGTATGGCGCGATCACGCCGATGAACAACACCTCGAACATCATCAACGAAATCTACGAAAAGCCCGAGAGCGCGCCCAATGCTGCACGTGGCGACACGAAAATGCCACTGCTCAGCCCGCGAATGCCGTGCCACCCTCCCTGGCCGCAAACACCGCCAACAACAACCCCACGGCTGCGAAGGTGAAGGTCATTCCCCATCGCCGCAACAATTCCCTCCTCGTCATCGCACGCCCCGCCGACATCACTTACATCAAAGGATTGGTGGCGACACTGGACCACGAGAGCACCGGCACGAACTTCCTGGAGCGGAAGCTTCGCTACATGCCGGTGGTGGAGTTTCTGCAAGTGGCACGCGATGCGTTGTCGCGAGACAACGACATCGACAGCGAGGGCAAGTGCAAGGGCACCTCTGGCAGCAACGCCGCCACCTCCCGCCGCCGCACCTCGACCCACAGCTCGTCTACCGATGCACGGCAAGCATCACGCCATAGCAACACGGGCGGCGACTTTGATACCGGTCTCGGCATTGGCGGTGACACTAGCGATGCCAATCGTAGCACCCTGAAAGATCCCGAGGAGAATGGGGCGCCCGAAAGCGCAGTCGGATGGATCACCGAGCGAGAGCAGCGCACGGAGAACGGCGTGATATTCCTGCGCCGCATCCCTGTGCTCAAGCATCTCTTCAACCGCAAGCAGGTCTCTAGATCGCGCGAGGAGTTGCTCATTTTCATCCAGCCCAAGATCATCAAGAGCAGCGATCCGCTGGACTTGCCCAATGATATTGAAGCTGGCCGGTCACGGGTGTTTGACGAGAGCATGCGCTTCGCCAACGAAATCCCAGAAGCGAAGCGCGCCCTGCCGGTGGACTAGCCAAGAGCTGCTACCATGGTCACTGCGCGTCCAGCCCCAGCGTTCCTAGCGACCGAGCGAACGGCACCGCAGGCTACGCGTCTGGCGCAGGCGCTGGCGGATCCCCACATCGCGCAGCGGTTCCAAGATGAAGACCGGGTGCTCACCCTGTGCAATGCGCTCATTCTGTGCTCGATCGCTATGGCGTTGGTCCCCGTCGCCGTGGTGCTGGACTCCATCGCCTATCCCCATCTGCTGCGGAAGTTCGCCCTGCTGCGCGTGTCATGCAGCCTGTGCTTGATCCCTGTGCTGCTGGCCACACGCACCTGGCTCGGGCAGCGCTAGAATCGCGCCTTTACCGTGCTGGTGCCGATGATTCCCGCCTTTTTCATCAGCCTGATGATCCCTGAGGCGAGTGATCCCGGCACCAGCTACTACGCGGGTCTCACGCTGTGTCTGGTGGCCACAGGTTTCATGTTCCACTGGACCTTTATCGAGAGCGCCATTGCGCCGCTGGATGCGGATGGCTTCTTCCAACGCCTGCTCGATCACTGGCGCCGTTGGGAGGAGTGCGAGGTGGTGTAAGGAACGAGTTCTTTAACCCCACGTCTCCTCTTCGATCCGCACCTTCGAGCCTGCACGTTCTTCAAGTCCGAGCAGGAACTCGAAGTCGTCGCGCTCCAGGTTCTGGGCAAAGCTGGCTTCACCGAGCACGTCGCCAGCGAGCATCTTTTTCTTCTGCTGAAGGGTGAGGATCTTCTCCTCAATGCTGCCGCGTGAGATGAGGCGATACGCGATAACGGGCTGGGTCTGACCGATACGGTGGGCACGGTCGATGGCTTGGTTTTCCACGGCGGGATTCCACCATGGATCGTAGAGAATGACGTAGCTGGCGGCGGTCAGGTTGAGGCCTGCACCACCAGCTTTGAGTGAGATGAGGAACACGCTGGCTTGGTCGTCTTCCTGGAACTTGCGCACGATCTCGGAGCGGTTTTCGCTGGTGCCGGTGAGCCAGTGGAAGGGCAGTTTCATCTCTTCCAGTTTCGTGCGCACGATTTTCAGCATGGACACGAATTGGCTGAAGAAGAGCACCTTGTGGCCTTCCTCGTGAAGCTGTTCGATGAGTTCCAGCGCTGCGGTGAGCTTTGCGCTTTCCTCGCCCATCGCCTCGGGCTTGGTGAGGCCGGGATGGCAGCAAATCTGGCGCAAGCGGGTCAACGCTTGCAGCAGGGCGAAGCGGCGGCGTTGCAGTGCATCGCGTCCCACAGCGCCGATGACCATGTTCTGTGCATTGGACAGCTCGTCGCGATACATCTGCTCCTGCACACCGCTCATTTCGCAGAGCATGTTTTCTTCGCTGCGCGGTGGCAGATCCTTGGCCACCTGGCCCTTGGTGCGGCGCAGAATAAACGGGCGCAGGCGTGCGGACAACCGCTGTGAAGCGCGCTCGTCCTTGCGGCGATCGAAGTGCTTCTGGAAGTAGCTGCGCTCGCCGAGTGCGCCCGGCGTGGCGAAAGCCATGAGACTCCACAAGTCGAGCAAGCGGTTCTCCATCGGCGTGCCGGTGAGCACGAGACGATGATGGGCGACCAGCTCGCGGGCAGCCATCGCGGCCTTGCTGTCTGGGTTCTTGATCTGCTGACCTTCATCCAGAATCGCCGCGATCCAGGTGATGGTCTTGAGCTGCTCAATGGTGCCACGTAACTGCGCGTAGTTCATCACCAGCACGTCGATGTTCTCGCGCAGGAAGGTCACATCCAGCTCATCCTTGTCGTGCAACACCTGCACACGCAGATGCGAGGCGGCCTTGCGGAACTCGATGGCCCACACGTCGAGCACGCTCTTCGGACATACGACGAGCGCGGGCTGTGGTGTGCCTTCGGCCTGACTACGCAACCAGAGCACCCAGGTGATGGTCTGCACGGTTTTGCCCAAGCCCATGTCGTCGGCCAAGATGCCGCCGAAGCGATTCACCGCGAGGTAGCTGAGGAAGTGGAAGCCATCGACCTGATACGGGCGCAGCGTCAGGCTCAGCTCCTTCGGCACATCGGGCCGCGAATTCAGCTCCACATTCTCCAGCCGCGTTTGCAGTTCGCCCCACGCTTTCGCACTGAGCAAGGCTGCACCTTTGGCACCAACGAGATGACGCCAGTGCACGCGATGCGCTTCCTCATTGAGGTCATTCAAGTCGATGCCGAGCTGCTCTACCATCTCTTGCTGCTCTTCGCTCAGCTCGATCTGCACGCGACGCCAAGTGCCATCGGCCAGGCGCACGAAACCGCCATTGGCCGAGAGCAGGCGACGGATGTCAGCAGGCTTCAAGTCCACACCCTCAATGTCGAACACGATGCGCAGATCGAACCAGTCGATGGTCGAAGTTTGTGCAGCCTCCAGTCGCACGCGAGCGATTAACGGGTCAGCCAGGATGGTGCCCAGGTGCACGTCCGGCTTGAACTCCACGGTCGGTGGCAACTGCTGTGCCCACGCAAAAAACGTCTCGGGGAAATTACGCGTCATGCGCACGCGAAAGGCATCTTGATCGTGATCAAACGTGGCCTTCAAGCCCTGCAACAGCTCGGGCACGTTCGTCAGCTTCGAACGATCATGACAGACAATGCTGCCATCGTGACGAGGGCGTTCGCTCTCGGTGATCCAGGCCTTGTCACGCAGCACTTCTTGATGGTGGCCATCAGCGGACACCGCCGTCACTCGAACGTGTGCGTAGTTCGTGCCCGTGTTTGCGGGTGCCTTCGCACACTGGGCCGTGATCTCGACTTGCAGCGGCTCATGACGAATGCGCGCCTCAATCGAGGGCGGCAGCGGAGCGTCCAGCTTCTTCAAAAAGGCGATGCCATCCGATGAAGCAAGTGCAAGCAGTGGAATGTCGATGTTCGGCTCAGCCAGCGTGTCTTCACCGAACCACGTCGGCCCGCGGAACACGGTTTCAGCGGCCAAATAGAGCACCTGCGCGCCGCTCAGCACACGCAGCGGCGTGGGCGCGGGACTTCCATCGCTCGTCACCAGACGCAGCGAGAATGACTGACCGCCGGCCCGCTCGGTGGCCGACCAGCGAAGTGGCTCAGCGGCCATGACAAAAGGACCTTCATCCAACGTGACCAGCCGCGAATGCAGCGCGGCCTGTTGGAAGAGAGTATTCAGCCACATGGCGTGGCGTTCCAGTTCCAGGCGGAAGCTTTCGATCTCCGAGTGCTGCATCTGCAGCAGGCTGGTGACAAGCAACAGCTCTGCTTCTGTTGGCAAAGCTAGCGCACCGCGCGACTGCTCCACGCGCAGCGCAGCCAGTTGCACCGAAGAAATGGTGGACCAGCGCAGCGTATCGACATCGCGGCCTTGCAGTTTGGCATCGCTAGTCGTGATGAGCAGGCGCACGTCGTTGACGGGGCGCATGGTGCTGGTGATCACACGCTGCGAAGTGAAGCGACGAATGCGCTCCACCCACTGCGGCACGCTCTTGGTCTGCTTCCACGATTGCAGCTTCTGCCGTGTCGCATCCAGATCGGTCGCAGGTTTCAGGAACATCGGGTAAGGCAGGCCGCGCTCATGCAGCGCCAGCGCCACGTAGTTCCAAAAATCCAGCGCCGTTTCGGGCGCTTCGTCCCATAGCTCCAGACCATCCGTGCTCTGGATGGTCCACTTCGGATGCAGCCGCACCATGTCCTGGTCGAAGATGTCCTTCACCTTCTGCACCCGCTCGAATCGCTTCTCGATCTTCGACACGTAGCCTTCTTCACCTGGCGTGAGCTGACGTCCGAGCAAGCGCTCCAGCACCATTTGGAAGGTCTCTTTCAGCACTGGCTGCTCCTGGGCCTTCACCGGAATGTCCCGCAGCAAGCCGGTCAACGCGATGCACGCGGCGAGACTGGCCAGGCCCGCGTCTTCGCTGTCCGTGTCTGCACGCCATTGACTGTCCTCCAACTCCCACACCACATGCACAGGCTGGTCATCTAGCATCACCTCGGCATCCAATCGCGTATCAGCGAGGTCCAGCGTGATGATGGCGCTGTCTTCGGCGAGGCGTTCCGCCTCCTTGCGCAAGGCTTCAGTGTAGCCTTGGAGCAGAGCAGGAGCGGCAGTGTGGAGGTCAGGCATGGGGGGTGTAGAAAGAAGCATCCCCTGGGCCAGGGGAACGCATCTGATACACAGCCCCTCACACTGTGGCAACTGACATGGCAAAATCGTTGCGTGATGTCTAGGATAGCTCCCGCAATAAAGCCTGATTCAGCTTCACCCCGGCCTCGTAGTTGGCGAGGGGGAAGTTTTCATTCGGTGCGTGGGCTTGGCAATCGGGAAGCGCGAGGCCAAGCAGCAGCGTCTCGACGCCGAGCACGTCTTTGAACGCCTGCACAATCGGGATGCTGCCGCCTTCGCGGATCAGGGCAATCGGATGGGCGTCACCGAAGGCCGTCTTTAACGCACGCTGTGCGGCGAGGCCGAAGGGCGAATGCGGGTCCATTACATAGGCCATGCCGGTGTGGCCGAGTTCGATGTCGAGCTTCACGCCAAGCGGGCAGTGCTTCTTCAAATGCGCAGCGGCGAGCTGCAAAATCTTGTCGGGCTGCATGTCGGGCACGAGACGGAAGGACAGTTTCATCATCGCCTCGCGAGGGATGACTGTCTTCGAGCCTGCGCCCTGCCAGCCGCCACCGATGCCGTTGATTTCTGCTGTGGGACGACCCCAGCGTTGCTCGATGGACGACCAGCCAGGCTCGCCCCAGAGCGTCGTGGAGCCGGTGAGTTGCAGCGTCTCTGCATCACCATCGCCAAGGCCTTTCCAGGCTTCGCGTTCCCAAGGTTCCAGGTCCTTCACATCATCGTAGAAGCCTTCGATCGCCACCTTGCCATCGGCATGATGCAAGGTCGCGGCGAGACGTGCGATGGCGGTGTTCGGATTCATCACAGCGCCACCGAAAATGCCACTGTGCAGGTCGCGCTCGGGACCTTGAAGACGTGCTTCGAGACATGCAATACCGCGCAGGCCATAGGTGAATGTGCCGACACCAGGGGCGACCATGCCGGTGTCGGAAATGGCGACGAGATCGCACTTCAACTCGTCGCGATGCGCTTCGAGGAAAGGCTTCAAGTTCGGGCTGCCGATCTCCTCTTCGCCTTCGAGCAGGAAGATCAAATTCACCGGCAGTTCGCCGTGCGCGGCTAGCGTTTCCTCAATGCCACGCAAATGCGCCATATGCTGGCCTTTGTTGTCAGTGGAACCGCGGGCGAAAAGGATGCCGTTCGCGTCCACCGTGGGCTCGAAGGGGCGGGTCATCCAGTGCTTGTTCGGATCGCGCTCCTCGCCGGGCTTGAGTTCCGGCTCGTCCACGGGCTGCACATCGTAGTGGCCATAGATCATGACGGTGCGCCGCTCAGCGATGTGCTGATTGCGTGCGATGACAATGGGATGCCCAGGGGTTTCGTGAAGCTCGACGCTGAGGTTGAGCGAGCGCAGCTTGTTGACCAGCCAGTTGGCATTGGCCCGCACGTCACCCCGGTGTGCAGGGTCGGTGGAGATACTGGCGAAACGAAGGACAGTGAACAGGTCGTCGTAGTAGGACATAGAAAGAAAGGAAAGTCTGGGCTGCGGCATCACATGCCGATCTGCGGCTGGTTGTTGAGCATGCGGTAGTTGTTGAAGGCGAATGAGCCGAGCAGCAAGCCATTGAACAAGCTGCCAGAGCTGAGCTGCCAGACGGCCAGCGCCCCCGCCACGATCATGCTGATGACGAGAGCCGTGCGCTCACCGCCCTGCTTCCTGCTCAATACGGCCATGGAAATCTGCCCGCCGTCCATGGGGTAGATCGGCAGCAGGTTGAAGATGGTCCAGATGAAGTTGATCACCATCAGTTTATACACGACCACGACCAGCCATTTGGACTCCGCCAGCCACGGCCCCCAGAGCCACCATGCAAGCAATCCCAGCATGGCCCCAGCGGCAGGGCCTGCGGCACTGATGATGATTTGTTCGGTGCGTGTGCGGAAATTCGTGCCGCGCACGTAGCCACCAAACCCATGCAAGGTGATCTCGGCGTGGCGCTCGCCGAAGTGCTTCATAGCGAAGGCGTGCCCAAGCTCATGCACCAAGATGGACACAAAGATGACCGCCATGCCAAGCAGCATGTAGGTGATCGCATCGGGGCCACGTGCATCCGCAGCACCACTGAGAAGCGCGGCGATGATCCAGAAGGGCCAGTGAATCTCGACCGGGAAGCCGAAGATGTTGAGTTTAATCATGTGGGAAACTGTGGAACGCCGACGCCGAGCAACAAGACGTTTTTCCTGAAGCCGTCGTGATTTGATGCTCAGCAGAATGAATTGCGCGTGGACATGCTGGAGCGCTGAGGCGTTAGTCTGGGTTTCTCACGTTTCGCTGTTTCCTCGTTCTTTTTTTCGCCCTGATTATGTAGCAGCCCATGGCTCACGCCGATCATGAAAGCACGATGATCGAGAAGCTGACTTCTGCGAAAACGGAGGAGGCCTTGAACGCGGTAGCTGATGAAGCGAAGAAAGAAGGCCTGCCACATCAGATGGTGGTGGAGGCCAAACTGGTCTTCGGCATGCAGACGCAGAACACGCCGCTGTTCGTGGCCTTGCTGCCAGAGCTGGAGGCGGCGGCACTGGAGTTGAAGCCCTTCAACATCACCGTGGCAGGTCTCAACGTCGACTACCGTGACACGGAGTTAACCGCTGAGAAGAAGCGCACGGAACACCAGATCACCATCCCCTGGCTCGTCGAAGGCAAGGACGCGCACCCTGTCGCGTCAGCTTGAGGGTCACCGGCTTGCCTCGGGCGCTGCTGATCACTCAGCAGGGGGCGCACCATCTTCCACGGCCATCCCCAGGACGTGAGTCTGTGGAAGGCCTTAAAGCGTGTGGCCCCGATCCGTCAACCCAAGAAATAGCGGCGAAGATCGCGCCCGGGTGATCAGAACCCAGCCTGCACCAGCACGCGATCCAGTTCGGCTTGGAAGACCGGCACATCTGCCGCTGGTGGTCGGTAACCCGGCTCCTGGCCGCGGAGGCCGAGACGCCCGCTCTGGTCGAGATACCAGCCAACCGTCTTGCTGTCGCTGAAGGTGACCTTGCCGCTGACCAGCGAACCTGGCAGCGTGATCTCATCAATGCTGATGCTGACTGGGCCACCCGCTGGCGCGGCCTCATCGGGCAGGGCCGCATCTTCGATCGGCTGCGGGGGCGCGATGGGCGCGATGGGCGCGGGCTCCTCCGGCTTCGGCTCGTCTCGTGGCTTGTCCTTCAGCTTCACTTGCAGCTCGAGCAGGAGCAGACGCGCGTCCAGGTAAGTCAGCGAGACATCAAACTGCGCCTTCAGCCGCTGCTGGACGTCGTTGAGCGTTGCACCGTCCGCCGCCCACTGTTCGAGGGCGGTGCGTTGTTCTGGGGTCAAATTGGCCATGAGAGATGGTTAACCGGGTGGGAGGGGAACTAAAGGAGGAAGTTCACGGTTCCGGGTAAGGGGTGAGCATGTTGTTCAAGGCGGCCTCCAGTCACAACGCAACTGGGCGACCGCGTCTACACGCGGCGCCACACGTGGCCATTGCCGCTGAGCATCTCATCCGCCTCGCGTGGACCCCACGAACCGGCGGGATACTCGCACATGGGCGGCGGGTTGACGGACTTGTGCCAAGCGTTTTCGATCACGTCGATGTAGCGCCAGGCGTGCTCGACCTCGTCGTCACGGGCGAAAAGGGTGGCATCACCTGCCATCGCATCCAGCAACAGGCGCTCGTAGGCTTCTGGGCTGGCCTTGCCGAAGCTGGTGGCATAATGGAAGTCCATCTTCACCGGCTGCATCCGCAGGAGCACGCCCGGCTGCTTGGACAACATGCGCAGGCTGATGCCTTCATCCGGCTGAATGCGAATGACCAGCGCATTGCTGCTGCCTTTGACATCGCCCGTCTTGAAGAGGTTCTGCGGTGGCTGCTTGAAGTGCAGCGAGATTTCCGTGGCCTTCTTCGGCAACTGCTTGCCCACGCGCATGTAGAAGGGCACGCCCTGCCAGCGCCAGGTGTCGATTTTCAAGCGCAGCGCGACATAGCTCTCGGTCATCGACTGCGGATTCACGCGATCTTCCTGACGATAGCCAGGGCGCTCCTTGCCATCGACCACACCGTTCGTGTATTGCGCGCGCACCACGTTGGCCGCCACATCTTCAGGGCTCGTCAGTGGGCGCAGGGAACGGATGACCTTCACCTTCTCATCGCGCACGGAGTCCGCGCTCAGGTCGGTCGGTGGCTCCATGGCCACGAGGCTGAGCAATTGGAACAAGTGATTCTGCACCATGTCGCGCAAGGCCCCCGCCGTGTCGTAGTAGCCACCGCGTCCGCCTTCCATGCCGAGATTCTCAGCGCAGGTGATTTGCACTTGGTCGATGTAGCGGCTGTTCCACAGCGGCTCGAAAATCTCATTGGCGAAGCGCAGCACCATCAGGTTCTGCGCCGTTTCCTTGCCCAGGTAGTGGTCGATGCGGTAGGTGTCCTTTTCCTCGAAGACCTCTGCGACCGTGCGGTTCAGTTTCTGCGCCGTGGCCAAGTCCTTGCCGAAGGGCTTTTCGCACACCACGCGCGCCCACTTGCCTGCGGGCGGTGTGTTCAGGCCGGCGGTGCGCAGCTGCTCCAGCACCACGGAGAAAAACTCAGGGGCCGTGGCCAAGTAGAATAGACGGTTCGCTGGAGCGCCGCGCTCTGCGTCGAACTGATCCAGCAGCGTCTTCAGCGAGGCATAGCCTTCCGCCTCGGTGAACTCACTGCGATGGTAGTGAATGCTTGGCCCAAACGAAGACCACAGCTCTTCCGTGTGCCCCTGACGCGAGAATTTTTTGTTCCCCTCTTCCAGCTCCGCGCGGAAGCTCTCGTCGGTCTTCTCACGACGGGCAAAGCCGACCACCTTGAACTGCGGCGGCAGATCGCCGGAGGCCGCCAGATTGTACAGCGCAGGGATCAGCTTGCGCGTGGTCAGGTCACCGGACGCACCAAAAATAACCACGGTGCAAGGCTCGGCGCGTTGGCGCGTGATGAGCGTGTCGAGAAAGGGATTGTCGGGAGCTTCGGACATGGGGTGGCGGAGATTAGCCGCGATGCTCACGGGCGCAAGCAGCGCGGGCTTGAAGTGAATCGCATCGAATGATGAAGGGGATTTTCACGCCCTACCGTGTCGGGATCTGTCATTCGTGCTTTGCTTCTCTGAGCACGCTAAAGCGTGAACACCGAACTTTCTTTGCCCGCTTACGCGTCATTCTTGCCCCCACCCGGATTGTGAGGAACATTGTCCCTCCCGCCATCACCATGAGATTTGAAGACCTTCGCGGTATCCTGCGCTACGTCCCCCAGTTCAGGGACCGCATTTTTGTGATCGCGCTGGATGGCGCGCTCATGAAGCAGCCGAACTTCGCCAACCTGCTGCAGGACATCGCGGTGCTACAGTCTTTGAAGATCGAAGTCGTGCTGGTCTTCGGCGCACGCAGTCAGATCACCGAACTGGCGCTGCAGCGCGGCATCGTCCCCACAAGCGTGGATGGCATGGGCCGCACGGATGCCGCGAGCATGGACCTCGCTATCGAAGCGATCACTCGACAGACCAGTGAGCTGGTTGCCGACCTGACGGCGCTGGACTTGTCTGTGGTCGTGTCGAATGCGCTCGGCGTGCATCCGGCGGGTGTCATTGATGGCGTGGACTATGAGTTCACCGGCCGCATCGAGAACGTGGATGAGAACGCGCTCCGCGTCATGCTCAAGGCAGACATCATGCCCGTGCTCATGCCGCTGGGTTATGATGGTCGCGGCACCACGTTGCGTTTGAACTCCGACGAAGTCGCGGTGGAAGTCGCGCTCGCGCTCAAGGCGGCCAAGGTGATCTTTGTTTCCGAGTCGGGCTTCACCGGGGCCGACGGCCAACGCTTGGCGCAGATCAGCATCGCCGATGCGAAGGAAATGGCCAAACGCAAGGACAGCGGCATGGACATCAACCTCCTGTCCAAGCTGCGCCAAGGGGCCTTCGCCTGTCAGGAAGGTATCCCACGCGTGCATATCGTCGACGGCACGCAGGAAGAGGTGCTGCTGGCGGAGTTGTTCAGTAACGAAGGCGTTGGCACTATGATCTATGGCGACGAGTATCAGCAGATTCGCAAAGCTCGCCCCACCGATGTGCCTGCGCTGCTGAGCATGATGCAGCAGTCCGTCGAGGAGGCCGCGCTAGTGCCACGCACGCGCTCGCAGATGCAGCAGCGCATCAGCGATTTCTATGTGCTCGATCTGGATGGCAATCCGGTCGGCTGCATCGCCGTGCACGTGTATGACACGGGGGCTGGTAAACTGGCCGAACTCGCCTCGCTCTGCGTGCGTCGCTCGCACAAGAATCAACGTCACGGCCAGAAGCTCGTCGCCTTTGCGGAGGAGACCGCACGGCAGCGCGGCTGCGACCGCATTTTCGCGCTCAGCACGCAGGCCTTCCGCTTCTTCGAGGAAAAGATGGGCTTCAGCGTCACCACGCCCGAGATCATGTCGCCCGAGCGCCGTGCCGCTTACGACAAGAGCGGTCGAAATAGCAAAGTGCTGGTCAAAGCGTTGCGGTGAGCGTAGCTTTTGCTCATGCGGAAGAAGACGGATCCCGTGATGATAGACATAGACCAGTTGCCTGACTGGCTGCTATCAAAATTCGACTTCGCTCGTTGGCTGCAATGGGCTCTGATTTTCGGTATGCTAATTTCAATAGCGGATATCGCGTGGGAGTATCAAACCGGTATCGCTGAAATCTATTCCAAGTTAAATCGCAACTATGCTGTCCGCGTGAGCAACCCAGAAGGTTTTCAAAGTCTGGTGGCATTTGAAGCTCTGAAAACCGGTGGACTCGCCATCGTTGTTTGGGCGGTATATGCCGCGCGCAAGTCTGTTGATGATTTCGACATCT
>CAXNNN010000055.1:0-12302 GCA_964203095.1 Verrucomicrobiaceae bacterium
ATCTTGGAGAAGGTTGGGTAAGCTAGGAGCCGAGCAGGAATCGAAGCTGTTCTAAATGACGAAGTCAGTTGACGGCTGTGTTAAGCTCCTCAGCTAGCCACCCGCCGACCTGCGTAGCGAAACGCTCTCCTTCTAGCCCATGACACTTACCTTCTCCTATCGCAAGACGACGCAGGCGCTGAATTATTTGGCGCGGCAGTCGGGCGGGCGCATCAACAAGATGAAGGCGCTGAGGCTGGTGTATTTCGCTGATCGCTACCACCTGCGAAAGTTTGGGCGGCCCATCACCAACGATGAGTATTTCGCCATGAACTTTGGTCCGGTGGCTTCAGCGACAAAGGACTTGGCTGAGGGGAGTGACTTCCGTCCCGATGTGGAGAAACAGTATGCCAGCCAGTATCTCGATCCGGTGAGCCGCTTTGAATACAGCTCGCTGGCACCCGTGGAGGAGAAGGTGTTTTCCCAAACGGACCTGGAGTCGCTGGCGTTTGCCTGGAGAGAGTTCGGTGGCTGTGATCAGTTCCAGTTGGCGGAGTTGACTCATGAGTATCCCGAATGGAAACGACATGAACCCGCACTGACCTCGGGGGTGAACTCGCGCCTGAAGATGCACTACGACGACTTCCTCGAAGATCCGCCCGCAGGTATCAATCCCTGTCACCCGCTGGATGCGCCAGAGCGCGAAGCACGCCGGGACGAGATCGCTGATCTACGTGAGATTCACAATCTGTGGAACTAGCCAGCGAGGACTTCCGTGGACTCTCCCGCGCTGCCTTTTGAACTGCGGCTGAGCCTGCGACGCGGGACTGTCTATTACTTCCAGCATCGGGAACTGCTCAGCGAGGCATCCCATTACTTTGTGGTGATGAACGGTGATCCGCTGCGCGATACCGTGCTGCTGCTGGCGGTGGCTTCTTCACAGATGGACAAGATCCGGGAACGCCGACGCAATCTGCCTGCGGAGACACTCGTCGAGGTCGCTCCTCACGAGTATGAGGGCTTCACCAAGAACACGATGATCGACTGCAATCAGGTCTTTGAGCTGGATCGGGCGGAACTGGTGTCACGCTTTCAAGCGAAGAGCATTCGCTCCCATCCTGACTTGCCGTTGGACATTCTCAATCGAGTGCGTGACGGCATTCTCGCCAGCCCTCGCGTGGATGAGGCATACAAAGAATTCATTCGCCCATGAGTGTTGGTTCTCGCGATGGTGAACTGGATGAACGCGCCCATTTGAGGGGCCACTTTTGCAGACGTTCGATGTCTTCCTGCCAGTAGTCATGCTCGCTGGCGAACTGGGGTTGGGGCAGCGCGTCGAACTGGGTGAGCAAGGGTTCGGTCATGCCTGCGGTGGCGTCGATCAGGTGGCGCAGTGATTCCTCTGGGTTCGGCAGGGAAAGGATCAGCGTCAGGGGCACTGCGGGGCGGGTGAGGCCGTGCGGGTAGTCGGCGAGGTTGCGTTCGGGATGGGCGAGGCGGTAGAGCACGCGGACAAGGGAACCGAAGACGTAGCGATAGGCGGCTGGCAATGGGCCGATGAACGGGGCTTCTTCGGGTGGGTCACGTGTGAGTTCCAGGTGCAGGTAGCATTCGCGGGCTTCGGCTTTCAGCCACCAGGGATCGCCCTGCCAGACACCGGCGCGATTGAAGGGCGGTCGATGTTCCAGCAGCAGCAAGCGTTCGCATTCGATGGCCTGCTCGGCGGTAGCGCAAAGCTGCCAGTCGATGCGAGTGATCTTGGCGACGAGGTGCAGGGTGCGCTTGGGGTTCTGCTCGGGCGTGACGTGGCGGTAGCTGCTGAGGCGAGCGCGCAGGTCGTTCGACTGGCCGATGTAGAGCAGTCGATGCGCGGCGTCGTAGAAGAAATAGACGCCGGGAGTGGCAGGCAGGCTGCGGAAGAAGGCTTTGCCAAAACGCAGGGTCAGCGGGTTCTCCAGCGCCAGCAGTTTCAACTGCCGATGCGCGGCGGTCGATGGCTCACTGACTGGCGCTTCATCGCTCACGACTCAGCTCCAGGCCTGCGCGGTCTGGCGTTGCTCGCCGAGGCCTTCCACGCCGAGTTCCACGACGTCGCCGGGCTTCAGGAACAAGGGCTCGGGCTTGAAGCCGAGACCGACGCCGGGAGGGGTGCCGGTGGTGATGACATCGCCGGGCAGCAGGGTCATGAACTGGCTGAGGTAGCTGACCAGCGTCTTCACGCCGAAGATCATCTGCGCGGTGCTGCTGTTCTGGATGGTCTTGCCATTGAGCTTCAACCACAGACCCAGGTTCTGCGGATCAGCAATCTCGTCGCGGGTGGCGAGGAAGGGGCCGATGGGGGCGAAGGTGTCGCAGCTCTTGCCTTTGACCCACTGGCCGCCGCGTTCCAACTGCCACTCGCGCTCGCTGTAGTCGTTGTGCAACGCGTAGCCAGCGACATGGCTGAGGGCAACGTCTTCAGAGACATAGCTGGCCTTCTTGCCGATGACGAAGGCAAGCTCCACTTCCCAATCGGTCTTCTTGGAGTTCTTCGGGATGATGACATCGTCGTTCGGGCCCACGATGGCGCTGGTGGCCTTGAAAAAGACGATGGGCTCGGCCGGAATCGGCATGCCGGATTCCTTGGCGTGGTCGCTGTAGTTCAAGCCGATGCAGATGAGCTTGCTTGGGCGTGTGATGCATGGGCCGAGGCGCACGGTAGGATCGACCGTGGGAGCCGAGGCAGCGTTGGTGGCAGCCCAGGCGGCGAGGCGCTCCAAGCCGTCGCCACCGAAGAAGGCTTCGTCCCAATCAGAGCCGAAGGCGGAGGCGTCAATGCGGCGACCATCGGAGAGTTGCAGGCCGGGCTTCTCTGTTCCTGGGGTGCCAAAGCGAATGAGTTTCATGGGATGAGTTGTAAATGGGTGAGTGGGTTATTCTTTGCTGTCGCCTTCGTGGTTCGTGTAGCGACCGATGAGCGGATACTGCTCCAGTTCGGCGACGGTGCCCGTGACGGGGAAACTCTCGCGACCCACCCAGTAAACGGCAGCAGCAGCGATGTCCTCTGGCATGAGCAGGCGACCGAGCGGCACGGCATACGCAGGCAGGCGGTCGGGCCAACCTTCGCCCAGGCCATCGCCGAGCTTCACCTGGTATTCGTTCTCGGTGAGGGTCCAGCCGACATTGAGCTGATTTACGCGCACCCCTTCGGTGCCCAGGGCATCGGCGAGGTTGCGGGTCATGGTCATGAGACCGCCCTTGGACACCGAGTAAGCCAGGAGATTGGCCTGGCCGCAATGCGCGAGCACCGAGCCGATGTTGAGCACCACGCCCTTCGAGGCCTTCAGCGCAGGCATTAGGGCGCGGATCAAAAGCATGGGCGCACGGGTGTTCACGGCGATGATGCGATCAAAGAACGCGGCGTCGGTTTCCGTGATCTTCGCGCGGGTGGTCAGTGCGGCGTTGTTCACCAAGGCATCCACTTTACCAAAGGCGGCGACGGCTTCTGCGGCAAGCTTTTCGGGATAAGCCGCATCGGCCAGATCGCCCTGGCAGAAGGCGGTGACATCTTCGCCTAGTTCTTTGCGGAGGGCCTCCCCCCGCGCGGCATCGCGACCATGCAGGATGACCTTGGCTCCCTCCTTCACAAAACGGCGGGCCATGAATTCGCCAATGCCTGTGGTGCTGCCGGTGATGAGGATGACTTGGTCGTGAAGTCGCATGATGATTGGGGATGAAATGGTCCGCGAGAATAGCGAAAAGCGTTCAGTCGCCAACTGCATGTAGAGTGCTTCCGAAAAATCTTTTCTTGCAGAGGATCTGGTTTCGCCCCTCGCTGAAGAGATGGAGCGGGTGATCAGAATCGAACTGACGTATGATGCTTGGGAAGCACCTGCTCTACCATTGAGCTACACCCGCGTGACGTTTGCCCTCAGGTGATTGTGCAGGCGACGGCAGGTTTGTCAAAGCGTGATTAGGCCCAGGCGAGGCGTGTCTTCTTGGCGTGGGCGGGGTGTGTGGCGTCGAGGCTGTGAAGCTCGAGTTCCATGCCCTGGGCATCGACACGGGCGCTGACCCAGCCTTGCGGCATGGCCTTGTTGAAGGCGTAGGCGACGGGTGGCAGGTTGATCAGGTGCAGGCCGCTGTTCTTGGTCTTGATGTCCCACGCGTGTGAGTGGCCGAAGACCCAGGCTTTGACCTTGGGGTGGCTGTCCACGACACGCATGAAAGCCTCGGTGTCGATTAACCCGGTGCGCTTCAGCCCGGGCTGAGTGATCAGGGGCTGCGGATTGTGATGGGTGAGAATGATGGTGGGCTTGTCAGGCAGGTTACGCAGCGTGCGGTCTAGCCACGCAAGCTGGCTTTCGCCGAGCACGCCGGGGGTGTTGTTCGTTGCTTCGAGCGTGTCGAGCAGCACCCAGTTGACGACGGCGCTGGTGATGACGCCCAGGTGCTTCAGCGGGAGAAGCTTTTCGTTTTTGGTCAGCTCACCGCAGCCTTCCCAGAACTTCTCACGGTCGTCGTGATTGCCCAAGGTCAGGTGCACGTCGATGCCGGCAGTGCGCAGGGGCTTCATCAGTTCGGTGAACGTGCGGTAGTCGCCAGGCTGGCCATCGTTGAGGGCGAGATCGCCATTCACGAACAGGCCAAACGCTGGCTCCTTTTCTTGCAGGGCGAGCACTTGCTTCACCGCCTGTTGCAGATGGTCGGCGACGTTGACCTCCCGAGAGATGGTGGCCTTGTCCTCAGCGATGTGGGTGTCGCTGAGCAGGAGCCACGTCTCTTGTTTGCCCATGTCCTGCGCAGTTAGGTGGTCAAAGGCGAGCAACGACAAGCCCGTTGCGGTGGCTTGTTTCAAAACATCGCGACGGGTGAGGGAGGGGAGCGTGATGGGCATAACTGAGAAGTATGAAGCTGGAAGGATTGAAAGGGGGGCTTGTCCGCCGAAGCCTTGGCGAAGGAGAAAGGGTGGACCTTACGTTCCAAAATAGCGATCTCCTGCATCGCCCAAGCCTGGGACAATGTAGCTGCGGTCATTGAGACGTTCGTCGATGGCGCTGGTGTGCACCGGCACGTCGGGATGCGCGGCCTGGAAGGCGGCGACGCCCTCGGGACAGGCGATGATACCGACCAGTCGAATGTGATTAGCACCAGCGGCTTTCAATTGATTGGCAGCCTCGATGGCGCTGCCGCCGGTGGCGAGCATGGGGTCGAGCAGGAAAACTTCGGCGTTGCTCAGCAGCGCGGGCAACTTGGCGTAGTAGCTCTGCGGCTTGGCGGTTTCCTCATCGCGGCAGATGCCGATGTGCGCGACCACGGCATCAGGCACTAGCGAGAGGATGCCGTCCACCATGCCCAGGCCCGCGCGCAGAATTGGCACCAGGACGACCGGCTTGGCGAAGGCGGAGCCGGTGGTCGCGGTGATCGGTGTCTGAACAGAGATGCTAGTCAGTTCAATGTTCCGACTTGCCTCGCTAAAGACCAATGCGCTAAGCCGTTGCATGGCCACGCGAAAGCGCTCGGGCGTCGTGGATTGATCGCGTAGTTGTGTCAGGCAGACCTTGGCGATGGGGTGATCGAGGACGTGGACGTGGCTGCCGTGCATAGGCGCATGAAACGGCGCTGCATGGCCTGGCGTCAAGCGTGAAGCCATGATACTTGCCAAAGTGTCAGCTTTCATCTCTTAATGGGCATGCTGTAAATAGTCTCTTTCATGCGCTGCAAACTGATCTCCCTCGCTCTGCTGCCTTTGTTTTTTGCGGAGGCGGAGACACCCGTTCAGAAGGCCGTCCAGCGACCTCCTGCTAAGTTGCCGCCGTGGCCCGTCGCGGTGGAGTGGGACCCTGTGTGGCGCGCCAGTGCCGGGGCGCAGTATCGAAGCCTGGGCGGTGTGGATTGGGACACCGGCAGCTACTCGCCGCGTGCAGCGGCTTCGCTCATCGCGCCGCTGGTGGACTTGCCCTCCTCGTCGGTGGGCGGCAGCAGCGGCTTTGCCAGTCGCACGTATCGTGATGGCTACGTGAGCCTAGATACCTCCACGCCGATCGATGGCCTCACAGAGGTCTGGGGCTACTCCAACAATGACCAGTTTCAAAACGGTGCGCTGTTGTTCCAGGGCACCGTATATGACAGTGCCTGTGCGCAGTCGCAGCAGGGCGGTGACTGGAACGATGATGTGGGGGGCGCTTCGGCCTTCGTGGCTTTGGATTGGCTTGCGGTGAAGAAGGCGACGAAGTGGGGCGTCTTCCGCGCCGGGGTGCAGGGCAGCGTGAGCCTGCTGCCGCTGGATTATGACATGACCAAGAGCACGCTGTCTGCCGTGCTGAGGGAGGAAAGCATCGCCATCAGGGATCGCTATGATTTGGGCGGACTGCTGCCGCCGCTGGCTCCGTTCACGGGCACGGTGGGCGGCGGTGGCCCATTGATTGATGCCGGCCCCGATGGCCGCAGCGAGGGCGCTCACGCCTTGCTGCGCGAGCGGCATTTCAGCAATGTGATTCAACAAGAGCTGGACGTGCTGATGACCTCCGTTTCCTTCGGTCCCACGCTGGAGTGGCAAGGACACGAGAACTGGGCCCTGCAAGGGAGCCTGGGCCTGGCGCTGAATGTGGTGCGCTGGGAGGCGACGCAGACCGAGACCTTGAGCAACGAGAGCAGCGGAGACGCTATGGCGTCGTGGGAAGACGCGGCGGATGGCACGGAGGTGCTGCCGGGCTTTTACCTGCAACTCGCGGCGCAGCGTCGCCTGACTTCTCGGCTGTGGTTTCAGCTCATGGGCCGCTACGACTGGATCGGCACGCTGCACGAGCGCGTGGGGCCGTCGAGCTTCAGCCTCGACCTGAATGGCTGGACCGTGGGCGCGGGGTTGGTGTGGCGATGGTAGGACTGGGTTCCCGGTTCCTGGTCAGAATCGCATCCATCAGGAACCTGCGCCTTGCAGCCACTTTGCGTCCCTTTCCCTGATTGCGGCGGGCGGCAGCAGGCGAGAGCAGTCCTGGCTGGCTGTTCTACACTTTGACAGTCCTTGGCACGGCGGTCTATATTTTCCATAATGACCTTTCTCCGCCGCTGGTTGCTTTGCTTGGGGCTGCTCCAGCCCTCTGCGCTGTGGGCAGACCCGACGGGTGAGGAGCAGTATTGGCTAGAGCTGATCAATCGTGCGCGGCGCGATCCAGCGGGCGAAGTGGAGCGACAGGTGAACTTTTCATCACCGACCAGCTTTGGCTCGCCGAGTTCGGACAACGCGGATGTAGTCAATGCGCTGGCTTACTTCGGCACCAGCGCGACCGAACTGCTAGCGCAATGGAGCACGCTGGGCTCCGTCTCGCCCCTGGCGTGGAATGATGCGCTGTCGGTGTCGGCGACGAACTACAGCCAGCTCATGGTCGATATGGACATGCAGTTGCATTTCCTGGATGGGTTGGACATCGACGTCCGTATCGCGAACAGCTATGGGAAGAACTTCCTTGTGGTCGGCGAGACGCTCTATGCGACGATGCAGAGCATTGAGCACGGGCACGCGGCCTTCATGATCGACTGGGGCGATGACGATGCGAACCCTGGCAACGGCTTCGGCGCGGGCGTCCAATCGTCCACAACCAACGGCACGGGAGCCACGCACCGCGAGGTGTTGCTGGATGCCAACGTCAAGCAGATCGGCATGGGCTGGATCACCGTCGTTCAGCCGACCAGCCTGAATAGTGCGCGCGGGCCCTGTGTGGTCACGCAGCACCTGGGCAGCAAGTGTCGCGAAGATCTTGGCACTGGTTTGTTCTTTTCCGGTGCGATCCTGGCGTGGCGGTGTTTGCCGACACCGTGCTGGTGAATGAGTTTTACACGCCAAACGAAGGGATCGCAGGCACGCTGGTGGAGGTTTACAACCAGACCGCAGGCACCTTGTTGTTCTCCGACTTCACAAATGCGGCTGGAGGCTTCAACATTGCCCTGACCGGGGTCGAGGCGGGCCATCTGCTGCGCATTTCGGCACCGGACACCGGGTTGACTGACCAAAAGGTGAGCATCACGGGCTACACCACGGACGCGGCGGTGTATGGCGAGCCGGTCATTTTCTACAACATCGTGTATGCTGCCTTTGTGACGGTGCCTGAGCCAGGAGGCTAATGTAAGCACTCTTGGCGCTCAGTTTGGGTCTGCGCCGCCTCTGAGAGTGGCTCGCTAAATTTTTAATTTTTGGGTCTCGTTCTGGCTGTTAGCTGATCTATACTCTTACCAATGCGCAAATTCCTAATCGCTCTCCCCCTGCTCGTGCTCGCTGTGTCCCTGCTGCCTTGGTCTGCGGTGCCCGTTGTTGAAACGGCGATGCAGACGACGAACCCACCGATGGCTCGCGCTTCATCACGGCTTGCGCCGCTGCCCGTGGCCAAGGCTCCGGTCGCACTTCCATCTGCCAGTCCTATCGAAGGCTTTGCCCAGTGGCTGGCGATGTATTGCACGGGCAATGCCGAGGAGCGGCGGCGACTGTTGCCTGAAGGCGAGCGCCTAGCCACGCGACGGCGGGTCGCGCTCTATGAGCAGATGGTGAAGGACCCACAGGCTGTGCTGCAAGCCGCCTTGCCCGAGGCCCAGCGTAAGTTTCTGCCGCCGTCGATCCACCGATTGCTGGAGCGTCGCATCAACGCGCTGGGGGATCTGGCCGTGGTGGGGGTGACTCCGCGTCCCGGGCAGAAGGCGGCGGTGAAGCGCGCAATCTATCGAGAGGCTCGCATCGGTCAGGAGGCCTTTGATGCGTATGTCTATGGTCGCCGCGCACGGCAGGACACGAAGTATGGCACCAGTCTGTTGGGCATTGTGGTGGACGATCGCATGGCGGTGCTGGATGAACCGGCGCGGGTGATTACCGGGGCGGACCTGCCTGCTGAGGCTCTCTTGCAGCCGGGCTTGGCCATGGGGGCGCATCCGGTGCCGACCGGGAAGAAGGCGGGCCAGCCAGTCGTCGAAAAGGCGGGCCAATATTACCCCGTGTGCTGCGTGCAACATGCGGCGCTCTTTGTTGCGGAAGCTGCAGGTGCAGACGGGATGGTGAGCGGCCCGGTGGTGGCGGCTGCGTCTCCCACGCTGGGGGCGAAGAACGTGCTGGTCATTGTAGCGGATTTTAGCGATGAGCCAGGGCGACCCGTTGATGACAGCACGAGCCCTGCCACCTCGCTAAGCTCGAGCTACATCACGAATCGCTTGGACGTGGAGGTGTCCGACTTTTTCGAGCAGTGCTCGTATGGGAAGAGTTCGATTGGCACCGTGACAGTCACCAATGTGCTGCGGCTCAGTGGCAAGCTCGAAGATTATGCGACCAAGACCGACGGAGCCTCAAAAATGAAGCTGGCCGCCATTGCAGCAGCGACGAGCGCTGGCTACACGACAGGCAGCTATGATCGTGTGGCGGTCGTGTTTGCTGACACAGATAGGTTTGCTGGGAACCTGTTTAACTTCGCCGGATTGGCGGACGTCGGGGGAGACTTCTCCTGGTTCAGGGGCCACTTCAGCCTCGCTGTCGTAGCGCACGAACTGGGGCATAACTACGGTCTGCGCCATGCGAACCTGTGGGCAATTCCAGCCGAGAGCACAAACCCTGTCGATCCGCTGGGGACCAGCGACGAGTATGGCGACGTGTTCGATGTTATGGGCGAAGGCCCTGGTAACGCGACGACGCAGCCGAGCCACTTCAATCCGTGGTTCCTCAATCGGATCGATTGGCTGCCGAACACGGCAGTGTCGGTGATTGAGGCGGATGGCACCTATCGACTGTATCGCTTTGATCATGCTGGGGCGGACTTGGCGACGACACGGGCGCTGAAGTTGCAACGCAACGACTCCACCAACTACTGGCTGGGCCTGCGGCGTAAATATGTGGGGCATTCAACGCTAAGTGATGTGGCCAACGGGGCCTATGTTACCTGGGGATATGAGGCGAATGTTCAGAGCCAACTGATCGACATCGACACGCCGGGCACGAACCCCAAGGACGCGTCCTTGAACGTGGGTAGCACCTTCAACGACACCGCCGCCGGCATTGCCTTCCATGTGACGGCGAGCGGTGGCACGGGCGCTGGTGAATACATTGACGTGCAGGTAACCTTCCAGCCACGGCTTATCTTCAGCCAAAGTGCCTATGATGTGGATGAAATGGCAGGCACGGCGTTCCTGACGGTGCACCGTCGGAACAGCAGTGTGGGAGCTGTCTCGGTCAACTATGCGACCAGCAACGGCACCGCGCTGGCAGGCAGCGATTACACCACGACGGCTAACACCCTGAGCTGGGCGAATGGGGATGCCACATCACGCACGATTGAGATCCCGATTCTGAATGATCCAGCCATCGAAGGGGCTGAGACTTTTAGCGTAGTTTTCAGCGGCCTGTCGGGGGCAGTAATGCCGAACGGCACAACGGTCAGTGTGACCATTCAGGAGACCGGTGCCCTGGACAAGACCTTTGGTCTGCCGTTCCTCACCAGCGCGGTGCAGGATGTGAAGGTCCTGCCAGATGGGAAGGTCGTCATCGGTGGTTTCTTCGAGACCGGGGGAGGCTCCCCTGTGGGCAGCTCTGGCATCGCTCGGCTGAAGGCAACGGGCGCACTCGATACGGAGTTTGATCAAGGAGCTGGGGTGAACGTGGTGCCGGTGGAGACGATGGCAGTGCAGCAGGATGGCAAGGTGCTGCTGGGCGGCAACTTCACGCAGTTGCGCGGGTCATCGCGCAATCGGATTGCCCGCCTGAATGGCAACGGCAGTCTGGATGCGGGATTCAATGTCGGCACAGGGCCGAATGGCTCGGTGAGGGTGATCAAGGTGCAGCCCGACGGGAAGATTTTGGTGGGTGGCGCTTTCACCACCTGGAATGGCGCGGCGCGTCCGTGCCTAGTGCGGCTGAATGAGGATGGCACGCTGGACACATCCCTGGCCAACCTGGATGGGGCGGTGGACTTCTTTGATGGTGCTGAAGTCGCAGATCTGGCGCTGCAACCCATCGCCACAGCTCCCCACTTCAGGATCATCGTGGGTGGCTATTTATTCTACCGACCGTACCTCAGTGGTGGCTTCCATTCGGGCATTGTGGCCTTGAATGCAGCGACCGGCACACGGGATGCCAGTTTGAATGTCATCTATGGGGCTCACACGGCGGGTGACGTCACTAGCCTTAGTAACGTGACGGCCTTGGCGTTGCAGCCGGACGGAAAAATCGTGGTCGGCGGTGAGTTTGACGGCTTTAACAGTGTGACCACTGGCCGTCTCGTGCGCTTGACTAGCACGGGTGCCAATGACGCCAGCTTCGTGACCAATCTCGGCAGCGGACTGCAGCCCGCCTTGCCAGAAGACTTCATCGACGTGCGTGATTTGCTGGTCCAGAACGACGGCAAAATCTTGGTCGGCGGCTTCTTCGTCACGGCGTCAGGCTCTAGTCTGCCGAACTGTGTGCGCTACTCGGCCAGTGGTGTTGTGGACACGCTTTTCGCACCCTCCATGGGTGGGGCAGATGGGGTGTATGCCTTTGATTTGCAGCCGGACGGCAAGGTGGTGATGGGCCTGTCCGGGGCAGGTGAGACCTCTGGGATTAGCGATGCCGCACGCCGTTTCTTCACGTCCATGCCGGCGCTGCCCAGCGTGGTGCAGCTCGCGGCCACTTCGGTCTCGGCGGATGAGGGGCAAAATGCCGTGCTCACGGTGCAGCGCAGCGGTGGCTCGCTGGGGGCGATCTCGGTGAACTACAGTACTATCGCGCGAACGGCGACCGAAGGCAGCGACTACACGGCCACGACGGGCACGCTGAGCTGGGCGGATGGGGATAGCGCGGCCAAGACGATCAGCATTCCGCTGCTGGTGGATGCCCTTCCCCTGGAAGCGACAGAAGTGTTTGAGGTGCGGCTGGGCGCTCCGGTTGGTGGCTTGGTGATGGGTGCCAATCAGCTGGCGACGATCTCGATCAGTGCACCGTCGAATGTGACCAAATTGAGCTTCGCGAGCGCCTCCTCTTCCTCCGCAGAGGCCGATGGTGCCGTGCAAGTCACCGTCACGGCTGACCCAGCACCGACAGGCCCAGTCTCCGTGACCTTCACAACCTCTGGATCAGCGACCAAGGGCACAGGCAAGGATTACACCATTGGCACCTCGCCGATCAGTTTCGCGACAGGGGAGACGAGCAAGACGATCACGGTGACGATCCTTCAAGACTTGCTGCTGGACCCGGCTGAGACGGTGAACCTGCAGCTCAGCACCATCACGGGTGCTGCGGTTCTGGGTAGTCAGGTCTCCCATGTGCTCACGATTGCGGATGACGAGGTAGGGCCTGTCGTCACGCAGAGTCCGACCGCTCGGTTTGCCACCGTGGGTAG
>CAXNNN010000056.1:0-12179 GCA_964203095.1 Verrucomicrobiaceae bacterium
GTCCAGGGGGCTGCGATTGATGGTGGTGTGGTTGTGCGCAACGGCATCGTGATGGTGGGTGGCGACTCAGGATTGGGCACTTCCAATATCGAGTTGGGGGACCAGTCCAGCAGTTTCAGCGTTGTTACCGTGGACCGCTCGACTGCCGGACGTTCGGTGCTCCAGCGTGCGGGTGAGTATCTGGAACTGAGCAGTGGTCGTCCTGACGACGTGAACGGCACGGGTGCCTTTGTTTATGTTGATCAGACGACACTGACCATTGACGGCCAAGTCTATGGCAAGGCCGACGCTGCTGTGGTGGGTGTGATTGGCTCTGTCGGTAAGCGCATTTTGGTGAATGGCGAAAGCGAGCACCCAGAACGCAACGGCATCTATGAGCTTCTTTACAGTGATGGGGCCACATTTGCCACGACGGATGACTACATCAGCCTTCGCCGCGTTACCGCTTTTGATGATCAAACGGAGCACAATTATGGGGCGCGCATCGCGGTGCAGTCCGGGGCCGCTGGTGGCAGCGACGCTGGTAAGGTGTTTTTCCTCGCGACCACGAAGCCTGGCTCGCTGCCGCCCGCAGTCGACGGCCGCGTGCTGGTTACCACACCTGTTTTTTGGAAGCAGGATGTCAGCGCGAATCCGAACGTCAGCTTGCTGGCCGCGGCTGCGGGTCTGACGATTCCGAACACGGTGGACATTAACAACACGAACGGCTCGGGTGCCACCACGCTGGGCGGCTCGGTCAACTTCATTTCGGGCTCTACCACGTTCACGGGCAATGTGCAGTTCCAAGGCCAGGTGCCCACGGCAGAGACCAAAACACTGCGCCTGACCTCGGATAGCTTGAGCGGTCGTGGTGCTGAGTTCAGCGGGGTCATCAGCGAAGCGGACAGCTTGGATTCCCTGTCCTTGGTGAAGGTGGGGGCGGGTATTGTCACCCTTAGCGGTGATAACACCTACAAGGGCGGCACGCAGGTGAATTCCGGTACGCTTTTGGTGAACAACATCGCTGGATCTGGGACCGGAACGGGGATTGTCACCGTGAGTAACTTTGGCTCGGCGTTGGGTGGCACGGGCACCATCGCGGGAGCGACTAGCTTGCTGAACGGTGCCGCACTGCTGCCTGGTGACCCCACTGTGGTCGGTGGCGTGGACAGCTTGACCTTTGACAGCTCATTGACGATGGGGGCTGATGCTTCGCTGTGGTTGCAGTGGACCTCCGAACTGCTCGCCGACGAACTGATCATCAATGGCCTGTTCACGGCTGACGCAACGGCGGTGATCAAGATCTTGCTGGAGTTCGTGCCCCTGAATGCGATGACGTTTGACTTCATCGATTGGGGCTCCATTTCCGCCTCGGGCGGTTTGGCTGATCGCCTGGATCTTCCAGCGCTGGCTTCCAGCACCTTGTTCTGGGATACATCCTCGTTCTCGTCGACTGGCGAACTGGCCATCTCGGTGCGCAATACCAGCGGGCCACCACCCGTGCATTTCTCGATCCGCGAGGCTACAGCACGCGAGGATGTCGGTACGGTGCGCATTGCGGTGGAGCTGGACTGGACGCCTCTGACGGATGTCACGGTCCCGATTCTGACTTCGGGCTCGGCCGCGATTGGCGCGGTGTCGGATTACACGCTGAGCACGACATCCGTGCAGCTTTTGGCTGGTCGGCGGAGCCAGGAGCTGGTGATCAGCGTGCGTGATGACGCAGCTTCGGAATCGACCGAAAAGATCACTCTGACGATTGGCACGCCGACCGGTGCCATCAAGGGATCGCCAACTTCCTTCACCCTAACCATCATCGACAACGACAGCGGCCTGCCACTGGCGGACCGCTGGGATCTGCGCAATCCGTTGCCCACGAACGAGACGCTCTCGGGCCTCGCTTTGGTTGACTCCACTCTGGTTGCTGTCGGAACGAAAGGTAGCATCTTCAGTTCAACGGATAGCATTGCGTGGACGAAGCGGCCTCTGCCCGTGGGGATAGCTCTGAATGCGATTGCCTCCAACAGCTCCACCTTTGTGGCGGTGGGTGAAAATGGCAATCTTGTCACCTCGTCTAATGGCACTGACTGGGTGATTCGCAGTGTGGGGGGCGGCAAGACTTTGACCGATGTCATCTGGACCGGCACGCAGTTCGTTGCGGTTGGGGTCGACGGCGTTGCCTACAATTCGGCGGACGGTTTCGCCTGGACGTTTAATAGCACGAATGTGGCTGAAGATCTGCTGGGGCTGGCTTACTCAGCACCTCTTACCCAACTGGTCGCTGTGGGTGGGGGCGGTGCCTTGCTTACCTCCTCGGATGGCGGCGTCACCTGGGTGGCCCAAGTTTCTAACACCGTTGATATGCTCAGCAGCGTGACTTACAACACTACCAACCTGTTCGTTGCTGTTGGGGACACGGGCACTGTCATTACTTCGGCGGATGGTGTGAACTGGGCGGTGGGCACCACTGGTTCCTCGGCCAATCTGCGTTCGGTGCACTGGGATGGTTCGCAGTTCGCCACAGTGGGTGGCGGTGGAGCGATTCTGACCTCCACGAATGGAACGTCTTGGACGGCGAGAACGTCGGGAGTGACGGACAGCCTGGAAACCGTGGCCAAGTTGGGAACTCAATTGATTGCGGTGGGTAAAGCGGGAACGGTCCTGACTTCTCCAACTGGAGTGGACTGGACCAAGCGCTCCTCGGGTCCAACCAACCTGCTGCTGGATGTGGCTGCGGCTGGCACGCAGTTTGTCGCAGTAGGCTCTGGTGGCACTCTGATGACCTCCCCGACTGGGGTGACCTGGACCAAGCAGACCTCACCTTTAAATGCAGTCTTCAAGGGTGTTGCCGGATCGGCCTCTCTGATCATCGCCGTGGGCGATACTGGCGCTGCGGTGAAGTCTGTCGATGGTGTTACCTGGACCAATGCGAATTCAGGTGTCGCTCAGAACCTGCATGACATCGTGCTCAGCGGTGGTGCCTTCTACGCGGTTGGCGATAATGGCACGGCACTGAAGACGCTGGACGGGGTGACGTGGTCGTCCTTGGTCGCTGGCACGGTTGAAAACCTGCGGAGCATTGCTTCCAACGGCACGCTCCTTCTGGCCGTCGGGGCCAATGGCGCAGTTATCTCATCCTCTGATGCTGGGGCCACTTGGTCCCTGGTGGACATTGGTAGCACGGCCACGCTGGAAGACATTACTTGGACGGGTAGCACCTTCATCGCCGTCGGTGGTGGTAGCACCATTTTCACCACCACTGATGGCGTGGTGTGGACAAAGCGTGCGGCTCCCCAGCTGGCCTCGCTCACCAGTGTGGCGGGAAGCTCGATTGGAGCTTTGACCGTCGGCTTGGATGGACTTGCCTTCCTTTCCACTGATGGTGGGGCGACATGGCTGAAGCGTGAGACGGGCACCTCGCGCGCTTTGCAGGGGATTGCGATCAATGCGGCGGGTCGTTTCGCCGCTGTCGGTCAAGCCGGATCCATTTTGACGACTGAGCAAGTGCTGCCACCACCTCCGTCGGTGTTCTTCACGCTGCTTGAGCAGTCGGTCAGTGAAGAAACGGCAGGCGTGGTGAATGTGGAGGTCAATGTGAGTCCTTCCCCTGGGACCGGGGTGTCGATTACGGTGCCGTTCTCGCTTACCAATCCTGCGGGCACTGCCACGGTTGGGGCCGCCAATGACTACACCTCTAGCCCAGTATCACCGCTAGTGTTCAGCAACGGCCAGACATCCAAGATCATCGCCATCACGGTGAAAAATGACAACAAGGTGGAGTCGAACGAGACGGTGAAGATCAAGTTGGGCACTCCGACCGACAATAGCTTGCTGGCCACGGACCCATCCCTTGCCTTCCCATCGGACCACACGCTGACGATCGTCGATACCGATCAGGTGCCGGCCATCACGGATCACCCAGACAATGCAATTGTCGCGCTCGGCGCTAGCCACACTTTCAATGCAACGTCTTCGGGAAGCGGTCCTCTTTCTCTTCAGTGGCAGAAGGTCACGGCTAACATCGCTGATGCCTTGGCGGTCAGCAATGTGAACCCAACGGTCGCCAGCTACACGATTCCGAGTGTGTCCATTTTGAGTGGCGGCACTTATCGCTTGAAGGCGTCCAACCCAGTCACACCTGCTGGCGTATTCAGCACGGCAGCTTCGTTGGTCGTGGTGGACACAGGCGACAAGCTGGTGCTCCAGAAACAAAACCTGACGGCTGTTTTGACGGCGAATGTCGGTGGCACTGCCACGGCATATCGCTGGTTCAAGGGCGCTACTGAACTGGCTGACACGGCAGACTTGGCCGGCACGGGGACCAAGACCCTCAGCATCAAGACGCTTGTCGTTGGTGAGGAAGGGGACGACTACCGCTGCCGTGTCACGAGTGCGGCTGGCGATCTCTTCACTGGCAATTATGAAGTCCGCATCGGCCAGACCCCGCAGATCACCTCGCCACCTGTTGCCTTCCCTGCGGGTGCTGTGGGCAAGCCTTACGCCCCTTATGATGTGCTGACCCAGCACTTCAATACTGACGTGCATTTCACCCCGACGAAGTGGGTGATGACGGGCGCTCCGACGGGCTTGAGCATCTCTGCTTCGGGCGTGATCAGCGGCATCCCACAGGTGTCGATCACGGTGGACACTGCTTATCAGGTGAAGGTGACCGCCTCTAACATCACGGGGCTCACCGCATCCTTCACGGCACCTATGGTCATCACGAACCTGACTCCGAATGCCATCGGTTCGTTTGTCGGCCTCGTGGACCGCAGTGGCACCTTTGCTGGTGGCACGGGGACGCTGAATCTGGGTGGTCGCCTTGACTTGACCACGACGTCGAACGCGAAGTTCACGGGCTCACTGATGATCGGCACCACCACGCTGACCAAATATCCGATCACGGGTCTGCTCGATACTTCGGGTGCAAATCCGACGGCTACGGTTGTGATTCCCCGCACGGGCGGCAAGAGCACTCTAACGCTTACCTTTGTCATCGATACGGCCGCGAACCTAGTGACAGGCTCGGTCACCGATACTTCGCCGACCACGGCGAGTCTGAACGGCTGGCGCAATGTCTGGAAGATTGCCAACCCGAACATTAACCAGTCCTCGGCTTATGACGGTCGTCACAATGTCTTGGCTGCCATCCCTGGCTCGCTGGAAGGTGACATCGCCAATCCGACCATCCCTCAAGGCGACAGCTTCTTCTCCATCGTGGTGGATTTGGGCGGCAAAGCCACGGTCAGCGGCACGGCGGCGGATGGCTCGGTGATCGCCACGAGTGCCCAAATCGGGCCCAACGGTGAGGTCTTGGTCTACCAGGCGCTCTACGCCACAACGGCGATGGGCTCGTTCATCGGTCGCCTGGACATCGATTCTTCGGCCTCTTCACAACCGGTGACGGGCATTGCAGCAAGCTGGAACAAGCCCGCGCAGTTGGCGACGGCAGCCAATCTTTATCGCAGTGGGTTCGCCCAAGTCATCAACCTCGAAATCGAAGGTGGACTCTACACGCCGCCGCCTGCGACGACGATCATCATGGCTGCCGATCCAGGTCAGATCTACAACGCGGGAATGACCTTCTTCGGCGCTACCGGTCTCACCGCCAGCCCGACGGCGACGAATAATCCGAACCTACCTGAATTCCGTTTGAACACCTTGGCCACCTTTGTGAAGCCAGTCCCAAATCCAGATGCCCACGCATTGGTCTTCACCCCATCCACCGGTCTTTTCAGTGGCAGCTTCAAGCTCACTGACACGGCTTCAGCCGCGCGCACCGTGGCTTACAGTGGCCTAGTCATCCCTGACACCGGCACTCCTTCGCTCATCGACGGAGTGGGCGTTGGCCACTTCATTCTGAAGCCATTCACCACCACTGCGACCGCCGCGCAGAAGTCGGGTCGTGTGACCATCGATCCAGTGCTTGAGCCCTGATTAAGGCGAGCTTCGCGACTCCACCGCCGGTTCATGCTGGCGGTGGAGTTTTCTTTTTGGGATAAGAGGCCCAGCGTGCGTATAGCTATGTGAACATCACCGCCATGACTTCCCACTTCTTCATCATCGGATTCTGCCTGCTCTGGGTGTTCATGTGTGGCCGCATGTGGTGGGTGATTGGGCGTGAGCATGTCTGGCAGCGCCGGATGATCGCCATTGGTGCGGGCTTGGGTGCAGCCATGTTCTATCTGCTGGGCACCACGGTCTGGAATTCGGTCAAGCAGCCAGAGCCTCCTCCCGCGCAGTCTGGGGATGAGATTCGGATCAGCCAGCCTGCGGTGCCAAGTCAGTAAGCGCCGTGTTTCAGGTCGTTGAAAGCTTGGCCCAAATGTTCAGCCACATCCGTAGCGGACAACGCCTCCTCTGAGCGGTAGCTCAGCGCTGCTTCAGCAGCACGACCCAACAGCCAACTGCCGGCACTGGCGGCATCGTGCAAGCTCAGGCCCTGCGCGATGAGCGCTGCACACAGACCGCTGAGCACATCACCCATGCCGCCGCAGGCCATGCCGGGCGTGCCCGTGGCGTTGTAGCGTGTGCGATGCTGCGCGGTTGCAATGACGGTGCGTGCGCCTTTGAGGAGCAGCGTCACCTGGCTAGTCCAGGCGCTGTTTGCAAAAGCTTCGGCCTGCATGAGGCGGCTGGCTGGCTGCTGGCTCGCATCCTTGCCCTGCAAGCGATTCATCTCGCCTGGGTGCGGGGTTAGCAAGCGCAGGCCTTGGGCGGCCATCAGATCCTGCAAATGATGCCGCGCCAGTATGGTGAGGGCATCGGCGTCGACGACCATGGGTTGCCGCGTGTTGCGGACGAGCTCCATTACCTCAGTCTCATGCTCGAACCCAATGCCTGGGCCAATCGCCAGCACCTCGTAGCCAGTCATGGCTTCGCGATAGTCCTCGCATCGTTTCACCATGATTTCCGGCGGTAGCTTCATCGCCAGCAGGTCATAGGCCTCGGGCTTCACGAGCAACGTGATCAGACCCGCACCGCCGCGCAAGGCACCGAGCGAGGCCAGCACCGCTGCCCCCAGAAACCCCGGCGAACCGGCGATGAGAGCCACGCGGCCTGCTTGGCCCTTGTGCATCTCGAAATTCCGCTTCGGCAAAAGTGGGCGCAGCAGAGACGAGGTAATGATCTCTGGCCCTGGTGCGTCCGCCTTTAGCTCACGCAGAGGCACCAGCGCTAGCCTGCCGACATGCGCGGTGGCCTCATCGGCAAGCAATCCCTGCTTCACCTGGGCAATCGTCACCGTGATGTCTGCGATCACAGCATCAGCACAAGACTGGCCTGAATCGCCATCCACACCGCTAGGGATGTCCATGGCGATGGTCGTCGCGTGACAAGTGCGGCGCAGCTCATTCATCTCGGCTGCCATGGCTCGCATTGAATCGCGCAGTGGCCCTTTGGCTCCAATGCCAAGCAACCCATCCAGCAGCACTAGCGGCCCGCGGTGCGGGGCCAAAGTAGCTTCGACTTCAGTCAAAGCTACATTCTCCAATGCCCGCCAGTGCATCAGTGGCAACGGCTTCATCTGGGTAGGCTCGCTACCTAGCCTTGCCGCGATGCGCCAGCCGTCCGTGCTCAGTTCACGCGCAGCGACCAAGGCATCGCCTGCGTTGTTGCCCTTGCCGAGGTAGAGCACGAGCAAGCCGGGCTTGGGGCAAAACTGCCGGACGACGTCGGCAATGCCACGACCCGCTTCGTCCATCAGAGCTTCGGCAGACACGCCACGGTCGAACGCAGCCTCTTCAAGTTGCTGCATTTGTTGGCAGGTGACGGTCATGGCAACGGGTGCGAAGTGCGCCTATTTGTTCGGTGTTCACCCTCCAGCGTGCTTCGACCGGGACACGCGGACGCGTGAACACCGAGCAGGAAACGAAGGACGGTAGATTACTTTGCCTTGTCGTAAGCGATGATACCCTTGGCGATGCCTTCCGCTAGCTTGGCGCGGAACTCGCCAGTCATCATGCGGGCGCGTTCGGTGCTGTTGCTGACGAAGCCGCACTCGATGAGAACCGCTGGATTTTTGGTGGTCTCGCGGATGACGTGGAAACTTGCATGCTTAACGCCGCGATTCGGCAGGCGCGTCTCTTGGATGAGGTAGGCTTGGATGTAGGCTGCCAGAGAGTAACTGCCACTGAAGTAGTAGAACGACTCCAGGCCCGCCCCGCTGCCGGTGTTGCTGTGGTTGTAGTGAATGCTGACGAAGATCGCGTTTCGGTAGCGGTTACCGATAGCGGCGCGGCCGGGCAGCGTGACGAAGTTGTCCGAGCTGCGCGTCATCACCACGCGCAAGCCTTCTTTCTTCAGCAGCTCTTCCACGCGGCGTGCCGTGTCCAGCGCTAGATGCTTCTCGAAAACATAGCCAATAGCGGCACCACGGTCGTGTCCGCCGTGACCAGGATCCAGCACCACGGTGTCGAAGGCCTTCAGCGGCAGTGCCCATAGCAGACCCCAAAAAAGCAGCGACCGCGTGGCGAAAATGGCACCTGAAGCAGTCGATGAGCGGAGCATATCGGAGAGGAATTTAGTTTAGTTGGCCGACACTGACAGATAGCCTGCTGCCGCTACCGGGGTCAAGTTTGAAGACGCAGGACTTCATTCGGAAGTTGAGAGTTGAGAGTGGATGGTTGAGAGGGGGAATAAGCCCCTCTGCTATTGCTCCAGGATAAAGGTTTCGGCACTTCACTCTTCACCCTTACCCCTTCACTCCGCCCCCTTTGATGAGCGACTTGCTCGATCACCTTCACGCCCTTCAGCCCGCCTCCTTGTGGACGCTCGCCCCCAAGCCGCAGCTCATGCAGGCGGCAGGGATGATCGCGGTCGGAGACATTGCGGACTTGCACTGGACGGGTACGGGGCAGCTGGAGATCGAGTTCCCTCAGCGGATGGACACACTCATCCATCGTTTGCGGCTGGAGCAGCGGCACCTCGTGGGGAGCTGCGATCAGCATCGCCCTCAGCCCTGCGTTCATCATCTCGCCAGCTTGATGCTCTGCGCGCATTTGCTGAAGGACTTCGGGGCCTTCGGTCGCCTGCCGAATCGGGTGCTGGCGGCTCGGCTCAAGGCTAAGCTCCTTCGCCAGGACGAGCGTGCGGTGGTGGCTGAGCGGCCGAAGCGCGAGGCGCAGCGACATGTGCTGATTCGCCCCACGCACGGCCAGCTGTTTGCCTTCCGCGATTCGTTCTCCGAGCACGCGCAGGATGCCTTCGCCACCCAGCCGCAGGAGGTGAAGGGCTTCACCAGCGCGTGGGGCATCTTGGGATCGGTGGAGGATGCGTTTTGGAAATGGTTCAGCGACCCTCTGCGGCGCTTTCCCGTCTTCATCGAGCTGGATAACCAAGTGCTGAGCGTGGACCAGGGCCATGTCAGTGGCTGGCAGGGGGACGTCGTGCTCAGCCTGGACACTGAGGGCCTGCGCATGAAGCGCCGCCTCTCGCGCCATGGCGAGCTGGTGCAGCAGCCGTTTGTCCCTGTGGGGCAGAGTTTGCTTTACTTGGTCGAGTCGAAGCATTTGATCCGCCTCTCGCAGTCCTGGCAGGCATGGCATCGGATCACGTCGGAGCTACGTCAGCACAGCTTTCCTGCGCTCCACTCGGCCGGTCTCGGCAAGAAGGATGCCTGGCGTGATCATGTCGCGGAGTTGCCCATAGAATTGCGCGAGTGGAACCATGCAGGCATCGACTGGTGGCAGGGCTCAGAGCTAGCGATGGCCTCGTCTCCCGCGCTGCATTGGCAGGGGCAAACCATCGCGCAACCGCCGCAGGTCAAGGCGCGCGGCAGCATCCAGTTGTTCACCGATGGCCAGCAGATGCTGCGCGTCTTGTGCCGTGTCCATGCCCACGGTGCGGACTTGCCGGTCATGGATAGCATGCTGCGGGTGGAGCAGGTGTTGGCGATCAGTTCGCGTGATTCGCTGCTGTTCAGTTCCAAGGCACGGCGAGACGCCATCCTGAATGTGGTCTTCCGAGCGGCTCTCACACCGCCGGGCAAGGAGCGCAGGCTCATCCTGCGCGAGATCGAGGACAGCCCCGGCTTCCGTGTGGCCAGTCAGGCGAAGGCATGTGCGAAGGTGTTGAAGGAGTTCTTTGAGCAACTGGAGCAGTCGCAGCCCGCGCAGCTCTGTGCCTCCACCGAGCATGGTTGGCACTGCGTGACCGAGTCACAAACGGTGGCCCTGGTCACCGCTGCGCTGGCGCGTCATGTGCTGGGCGGGATGACGCACGAGGACATGGAAAACCCGCCGCGTCGCGAACCGGGGGATACCGCGTTGCTGGTGCCGCTGATGGATGCCTTGCCTCGGCTCTCCGCCCTGGTCGCGGCATGTCAGGCACATGACATCGAGCTGACCTATGAAGCTCAGCCCATCGCCGTCACCACGCTGAAGGTCCGCATCAGCGCGCAGCAGGCCACGGGCATGAACTTCTTCGAGCTGAAGCCGCAGGTCATCTGCTCCGGCGGCCTCATCCCGCAGGCGCAGTGGGAGGAGTTGCTGACCAAGGGGCATCTGATTGACGGCTCGGGGCAAATGCAGGTCATCGACATGGCCTCACTCGACGGCCTCACCCGTATGGCCGAGGCCCTGGGCCGCCATCGGGGGGAGCTGCCGGACAAGGCCGCGCGCAAGGAGCTAGCCGAGCTGGTCCGCATTCCCCGCGTGCGCATCCTGGATTGGCTGATGCTGTCCAAGCACGGCATCGAGTGCGAGCTGCCGGAGTCGGAGCGTGGCGTGCTCGACTCATTGATGTCCTTCGAGAGTCTCGACCGCGAGCCTCTGCCGCAGCTCAAGATCACGCCCCGCGACTACCAGCGCGCGGGCTACTCCTGGATGGCCTTCCTTTATCGGCACGGCTTCGGCGCGTGCTTGGCGGATGACATGGGCCTAGGCAAGACCTTGCAGACCATCATCCTGCTCGCCGCCATCAAGGAGGGCCTGGTCAAACCGCTGGCCGACGATGGCGTGCGGCGTGCGCATCTGCTCGTGGTGCCGCCCAGCTTGCTGTTCAACTGGCAGCATGAGGTGAAGAACTTCTGCCCCGGCCTGTATGTCCACGAATACACCGGCAAGGGCCGCAGCCTCATCGGTATTCGCGAGGGCGTGGTGCTCACCACTTATGACATCGCCCGGCGCGACATCGAGACGCTGCGCAATGCCGAGTTCGACTGCATCATCTTCGACGAAGCGCAGAACGTGAAGAACCTGACGGGCGAGCGCTCCAAGGCCATGCGGCAGCTTCAGGGGCGGTTCAAGCTGGTGCTCACCGGCACACCGCTGGAGAACCACGCTGGCGAATACTACAGCATCATCGACCTCGCCCTGCCTGGCCTCTTTGGCGACTACAAGGCCTTCATGGACGCGCTGAAGTCGCCCAACGGCCACTTCAATCCCCTGGACCGCGCGCGCCCCTTCGTCCTGCGCCGCACCAAGGACAAGATCCTGAAAGAACTGCCGCCCAAGGTGGAAAGCGACCTGCACTTGGATTTGAGCGAGGAGCAGAAGCGCTTCTACACCCGCGCCGTCGCCGACGTGCGGCAGGAGGTGTTCGAGGCCTTCGAGGGGAAGAGCGCCCAGCAGGCCGGCATCGTCGCCCTCGCCGCACTCACCCGCCTGCGGCAAATCTGCATCTCCCCCGCGCTCATCGACCCCACTCACACGGAGATGTCGCCCAAGATGCAGCACTTGGTCGAGAAGCTAGAGGAACTGGCGGCGGAGGGCCACAGCGCCCTGGTCTTCAGCCAGTTCACCAAGTCGCTCGACCTGCTGGAGAAGCACCTGACCGAGGCCAAGATCCAGCGCCTGCGTCTGGACGGCAGCACCCCGCAGGAGAAGCGCAAGCTGCTGGTGGAGGCTTTCCAGAACGGCAAAGGCCCCGGCATCTTCCTCATCAGCCTGAAGGCCGGTGGTGCCGGGCTCAACCTCACCCGCGCCAGCTACGTCTTCCACATCGACCCCTGGTGGAACCCCGCCGTGGAAAGCCAGGCCAGCGACCGCGCGCACCGCATGGGGCAGAAGCAGACCGTCTTCATCCAGCGCCTGCTCATGCGCCACACCGTGGAGGAAAAGATCATGCTGCTGAAGGCGCAGAAGAAGGAACTCTTCGACCGCTTGCTCAGCGGCAACGAAGGCGACCGTGGCACCAGCGGCTCCATCATCACCCGGGATGACTTCAAGTTCTTGCTGGAGTAGGCGGGGAACGCTGAGGTG
>CAXNNN010000057.1:0-12079 GCA_964203095.1 Verrucomicrobiaceae bacterium
GATCTGGTGCGGCCTCACTTCACAAACATCGGATCCTCAGGATCGCCTTTGCTGAGCAGGTAGGCGAGCAGGTCGAGAATGTCGTTGTCCTTCAGCATGTAGAGCAGGCCGGGGGGCATCATGCTGACCTTGCTTTCCTCGGTCTTCACCACGTTGCGGGTATCCACATTGGTAAAGTTGTTCGGGTCCATCATGTTGGTGCAAACCATCATGATGTTCTCCTTCATGTTGGCGATGCGACCGCTGATCACCGAGCCGTCCTTCAGGGTGAAGACCGTGCTGCCATACTGGTCGCTGATTTCCTTGTTCGGATCGAGGATGTGCTCCAGCAAGTCGTGTGGGCTGTATTTGCCAGCGACGCTGGTGAGGTCGGGGCCGATGGCACCGCCTTCGCTGTTGAAGCGATGGCAAGCGAAGCAGGTCGCCGCGCCGAACATATTGCGGCCATTGGCGTAGTTTCGTCCGCCTTCCAATCCGGCACCCAGCAGACCGGCGAGATCGTTCAATTGCCAGGCTTTCACGAACTGCAGGGGCTTCACCGTGAAGCTCGGCGCTTTGGCCTCGGGCTTGGCTTCCAGAATCGGCTTCAGCGCCGTCTTCTCGGCTTCGGTCAGTGTGGCGACGGCGTTTTGCTTGATCTCATCCAGGAAGAGATTGAAGGACGCGCCACCCTTGTAGTTCGCGGCGTGCAGGAACCACTTGAAGTAGTCCTGGCGCAGCTCTGGCGTCCAGCCCTCGCGGGCCATGCGCAGGATGCGGGCGTAGTCGATTTGTTCCTCCTGTGTTGGCGCGCTGTTCACCAAGGGCGCTGCCTTCGCCACGATGGCGGTGTCGCCCAGCATGACGAGCAGTTCGCACAGGTCGCGGTCCAGGCCGGTGTTGTTCGTGGGGAAATGCGGACTCACACGGGCGATGATACTCTGGGTCAGTTCATCGTTCGGCTCCCCATGGCGGCTGACGGTCAGCCAATAGTTGCGGATCAAGGTGTTGCGGTCAATGCCCTTGAGCGACTTCAAGTCGAGGCTGTTCAGCTTGGCGATGATCTTGGGCTGGAGGTCGGCGTTCTTCGTGCAGCGAATCAAGGCCATGATCGCAGTGAGGGCCGTGCGCGGATCCTTCTCGTTCAATGCCTTTTCCTGCCATTGCTCGACGGGCTGGTGTTCCAAGGCGATGCGTGCGGCGAAGCGGACAAGACGGTCGTCGCTGCCGAGGGCGGGCCAAGCGGCTTCAATGGCCTTGGGGTCTTGCTTGCCGTGGAAGGCTTCGAGTTCGTGGCGTTGTGCGCATGCCTTTGGCTCGGCTGCTAGCGTGCTAGGTTCAGTGCTGTCGCTGCCCGCATAGGTCACGCGATACAAGCCCGACTGCACCTTGCGACCGCCCACGCTGACATACATCGCACCGTCTTTCTTCGAGACTTCAATGTCCGTCAGGGGCAGGGGAGAGGCGCTCATGAACTCCTCAGCGACGCCTGTGTAGCCTGCGCCATTCGGCGTAAGGTGAACTGCATACATTTTGCCGTAGCTCCAGTCGCAGATGTAGAGGGCGCTTTCAAATTTGGCGGGGAACTTCGCACCATAGCCAAAGGCCACGCCGGTGGGCGAGCCGGGGCCGATTTCCACCACGGGCGGCAGGCTGTCTTCCCAGCGCACGGGCCATTTCTTGGAACAGGTGCGCCAGCCGAACTCGCCGCCGCTCTGCATCATGCAGACGCGGGTGGGGCGATACCACGGCGTGCTGGTGTCCCACTCCATATCGGCGTCGAAGCCGAAGAGATCGCCCGTCTTGCTGAAGGCGATGTCATAGGTGTTGCGGGTGCCGATGTTCACCAGAGTCCACTCCTTGCCATCAGGATCGGTCTTGGCCACCCAGCCGCCGGGGGCGAGCACATCGCGCATGAAACCACGGCCCAGGAGCATGGGCGAGAGCTGATCTTCCGCCCAGTTCTGCGGGACCAGGCTGTGGTCAATCGGCGGCACGGGCGTTTGGTTGCCACTGACCACGTAAATGGACTTGCCATCGGGGCTCAAGACCAAACCGTGCGGGCCGTGCTCACCGGCACGACCTGGGAAAATCTTGAGCGCCTCGACCTTGTCGAACTGGTCGTCGTTGTCCGTGTCCGTCAGGCGGTAAAGACCGCGCACCTCGTCGCCGCCTGCCTTGCCCTTTTTCGGGGACTCGGGCGTTTCGCTCGCTTTGTAGGTGGAGTCATTCACCACGCCATACAGCGCGCCGAAGGCATAGAGCAGCCCCTGGCAATGGCCGAAGTCCACGGTGAGTTTTTCCACCTTGGTATCGGCGGCTTTGCCACCCAGGGCAGGCGGTGTGATGCGGTAGAGCGCCCCGTATTGGTCGCTGCAAATGAGGCGACCCTTGTCGTCCTGAGTCATCGCTACCCAGGAGCCTTGCTGCTCCTTCGGCACGGAATACAGCAGCTCGACCTTGAAGCCCTTGGCGACTTTGATCTTGTCCACCGGCGTGGCTTGTTCAGCCTGCTGGGCAGACAGGGGAAATGCGAGAGCAAGGAGTGAGAGCGTGAAAAGTCGGTTCATGCAGGGCGGATGAGAACGCGTGAGGAGAGCAGAACTTGCGATGCGCAGCGAGGACAATGTTTCCCGCTGAACAGCCGCAGCGAACGCAATATCCGCCGCGTATCTCCCTGGCTGAAAGTGGGTCCTCTGCAAGATGGGCCGCATTCAATCCATACTATGCTCTGTATACAGGTGCCCAATCCCATGCTGCGCAACGCCCTACTCACTCTTGGCCTGACCGTGACTGCCGCTCAGGCGTCCGCCATTGGCTTCAACCACGACATTCGCCCGATTCTGGCGGATGCCTGCTTTCACTGCCATGGTCCTGACCCCGGCACTCGCAAGGCTGGCCTGCGACTGGATACGGAAGCTGGCTTCTTCACGGCAAAGCCCGGCGAGACACCCACGATCATCAAGGGCAAGCCCGAGGCTAGCCCCTTGTATCAGCGTCTGATTTCGACGGATGAGGAAGAAGTGATGCCGCCGCCCGAGACGCACAAGGCACTGAAGCCAGAGCAGATCGCGAAGGTAAAGCAATGGATCGCCGAGGGCGCGCCGTGGCAGCCGCACTGGTCACTGATCGCGCCTACCAAGGCGGCACTGCCTGCGGTGAAGGATGCGTCGTGGGTAAAGACCCCGACGGATCGGTTCGTGTTGACCAAGCTGGAAGCCTTGGGCCTGAAGCCTGCTGCCGAAGCGGACGCGACCACGCTCATTCGTCGTGTCTCGTTGGACATCACTGGCCTGCCGCCGTCACCCGAGCTGCTGACCCGGCATCTGCCCAAGGGCGGAGCGAAGCTTACCGACGCACAGCTCTCAGCATTGGTCGATGAGTTGATCAAATCCCCTACCTATGGCGAGCACCGCGCCCGCTACTGGCTGGATGCCGCGCGCTATGGCGACTCGCATGGACTGCACTTTGATAAGCCGCGTGAGATGTGGCCCTACCGCGACTGGGTGGTCAGCTCGTTCAATCGCAACCAGCCCTTTGACCAGTTCACCATCGAGCAGCTGGCAGGCGATCTGCTGCCGAAGCCCAGCACCGAGCAACTGATCGCTACGGGCTTCCAGCGTTGCAACATCACGACCAATGAAGGTGGCACGATCGACGAAGAGAACTTGGCGAACTACGCCTCGGATCGCGTGCAGACTCTGGGCTGGGTTTACATGGGCTTGACCACGAACTGCGCGCAGTGCCACGACCACAAATTTGATCCGATCACCGCCAAGGACTACTACTCGCTGACCGCCTTCTTCCGCAACACGACGCAAAAGCCGAAGGATGGCAATGTGAAGGACGGCCTGGGGCCGATCCTGGTGCTGCCGACGGCCAAGGATCGTCCGCGTTGGGATTCGCTACCTGCGGAAATCGCTGCGGCGAAGACGATGATGGATGGGCAACGCAAGAGCGCTGGTAAGGAGTTCGATCAGTGGCTTGCCACGGCGAAGCCGCAAGATCTGGACAAGGATATGCCGACCAGAGGCATGGTCGCCCATTTGCCGCTCAATGAAGGTGTGGGCAGTGAGGTAACGGGTGTGTGCGGCTCGACCAAGACCTTCAAAGCGCTCGGCGAGGTGTCCTGGAAAGCCGATGGGAAGATCGGGCCCGCGCCTGTGATGAAACCAAATGGCACCTTCGATGTCGGCGATGTCGGCGACTTTGAAAAGAACCAAGCCTTTAGCTACGGTGCCTGGGTGCGGGCGGGGAAAGTCGGCATGTCGGGGGGCATCCTGGCGCGCATGGACGAGAAGGCCGGCTTCCGTGGTTGGGATCTGTATCAGAATGATCGCAACTACTCGGTGCACATCGTGAACACTTGGCCCAATGACGCGCTGAAGGTTAGCACGCGCAAACCTAGCATCCGCCCTGGCGTGTGGCAGCATGTGTTCGTGACCTATGACGGCAGCGGTCAGGCCCAGGGCGTGAAGCTCTACATCGACGGCGTGGATACCCCACTGACGATCGACGCCAACGCACTCAAGGGCAGCATCAAGACCAAAACGCCGACACGAGTCGGGCAGCGCAGTCACGTTCAGGTCTTCCACGAAGGAGGCGTGCAAGACGTGCGCATTTTTGAGCGCAAGCTTGCCGCAGCGGAGATTGGAACCATCGCAAAGGTGGGCCCTCTGCGTGAGATGCTTGCCTCCAGCAAGCGCGGCCCCGCACAAAGGGCGGCCCTATTCGAGCACTACCTCGTCACCCGCCATGTCGGCTATCAGAGCGCCAATGGCATGAACGTAAAACGGGTGGCTGAGCAGGATGCCATCAAAGCGCGCAGCCCGATCACGCATGTGCAGGAGGAGAAGATGGAAAGCAAGCCGATGGCGAACATCCTGATGCGCGGCGCGTATGACAAAGTCGGTGAGCAAGTGGCCGCTGCCGTGCCTGTGGCGCTGGGCAAGCTGAATGACAAAGCACCGAAGAATCGCCTCGGTCTCGCTCAGTGGCTAGTCAGTGAGAATAACACGCTGACGGCGCGTGTGACCGTGAATCGGATGTGGCAGGAGTTGTTTGGCAGTGGCTTGGTAAAGACCAGTGAAGACTTCGGCATCATGGGCACTCCTCCGTCGCATCCTGAGCTGCTCGATTGGTTGGCCGTTGAGTTCCGCGAAACGGGCTGGGATGTGAAGCGTTTCTACAAGATGCTGGTGACCTCGGCGGCCTATCGTCAGGGGACAGTGATCACGCCTGAGAAGCTCGATAAGGATCGCGACAACATGTTCCTGAGCCGCGGCCCCCGTTTCCGTATGGATGCCGAAATGATTCGCGACTACGCACTCGCAGCCAGTAGTAGCTTGTCACCGAAAATGGGTGGCCCGGGCACCATGCCCTATCAGCCGGAGAATGTGTGGGAAGTCGTGGGCATGGGCACCGAGCGCTACACCCAGGACAAGGGCGAGAACCTCTATCGCCGCACGCTCTATAACTTCTGGAAGCGCATGGCTCCACCCGCGAGCATGGACATTTTCAATGCCCCTTCCCGCGAGGTGAGTTGTGTGCGCCGCGACCGCACGAACACACCGCTGCAAGCCCTGGTCACCATGAATGATCCACAGTTCATCGAGGCAGCGCGTAACCTCGCGCAGCGCACTCTCAACGCCGTGAAGGACGATGATGCTGTCAAGCTCAACGCCATCGCCGAGCGCCTGCTCTGCCGCCCGATCAAGGCGCAGGAGCAAGACATTCTGCAGGCGAGTCTCCAGGACCTGCGTGCGCACTACAAGGCCAGTGCTGCGGATGCTGAGGCCTTGCTAAAAGTCGGCGATTCCAAGGCTGACGACAAGCTGTCGAAGGCTGAACTCGCGGCCTGGACCATGGTATGCAACCAGCTCATGAATTTGGACGAAGTCCTCAATAAGTAATCTTTCTCGATCTATGTCACTACTTCACGAATGGAATGCCTTGCAAACGCGCCGCCGCTTCTTCGGTCGTGGCTCGAATGCGTTGGGCTATGCAGCTCTGTCTTCTTTGATCGGCGATGCCATGACGGGCACGGCCAGTGCGTCGTCGGCAGCCTCCGTGGGACCGCATTTCGCCCCGAAGGCCAAGCGCGTCATCTACCTGCACATGGTCGGTGGTCCGTCGCAGATGGACTTGTTCGACTACAAGCCGCAGATGAAGGCCTACTACGATAAGGATCTGCCCGAGAGCATTCGCAATGGCCAGCGCCTGACCACAATGACCAGTGGGCAAGCACGTTTCCCGATTGCTCCTTCGAAGTTCAACTTCGCTCAGCGCGGCCAGTGCGGCATGTGGATGAACTCGGATCTGCTTCCCCACCTGGGCAAGAACGCCGATGACATTTGCTGGATGCGATCTCTGCACACGGAAGCGATCAATCATGAGCCTGCGATCTGCGCCATGCAGACGGGTAACCAGATTGGTGGTCGCCCCTGCCTGGGGTCTTGGGCTTCGTATGGATTGGGGTCGATGAACTCGAACCTGCCGACCTTTGTGGTGCTCATTGCGACGCCAACGAATCGTGAGCAGGAGCAGGCGATCTCCTCGCGGCTGTGGTCCAGTGGTTACCTGCCCGGCGAGCACGCGGGCGTCAGCTTCCGCAGCAAAGGCGATCCGATCTTGTTCATCAACAACCCGCCTGGCGTGCCGAGCAGCGTCCGTCAGCGCACCATCGAAGGTCTGAACGCGCTCAACGAACTGAATTACCGGCAGGTGGGCGATCCTGAAACGCACACCCGCATTCAGCAGTATGAGATGGCCTTCCGTATGCAGGCCAGCGTGCCTGAGCTGACGGACATCAACAGCGAGCCCGAGCACATCTTCAAACTCTACGGTGAGGAAGCACGGAAGCCGGGTAGTTTCGCCAACAGCGTGCTCATGGCCCGCCGACTGGCCGAGCGCGGGGTGCGCTTCACTCAGATCTACCTGAACAACTGGGATCACCATAGCAATGTGGGCGGTCGTATGCCGAGCCAGTGCAAAGACATCGATCAGCCCTGCCACGCGCTGATCGAGGACTTGAAACAACGCGGCATGTTCGAGGACACGCTGATCATCTGGGGCGGGGAATTTGGCCGCACGATCTACAGCCAGGGTGGCCTGACCAAGGAGAACTATGGGCGCGATCATCATCCTCGCTGCTTTACCATGTGGATGGCGGGTGGCGGGGCCAAGGGAGGGCAGATTTACGGTGAGACCGATGACTTCAGCTACAATATCGTGAAGAACCCTCTGCACATCAGCGACTTCCATGCGACCGTCTTGAACCTCCTGGGCTACAATCACGAACGCTTCACCTATAAATTCCAGGGTCTGGATCAGAGACTCACGGGGGTAGAGCACCGAAAAGTGATCCAGGATTTGATGGCTTGAGCGGGTGGGTCGATTTTTTTGAAAAAACTTCAGAAACTTTGTCACAAACTTTCGCAGATTGGTTAGCAGAGGGTGGAGAATCAATTTCCACTTTGTTATATCCGCTCGCCTCCCGGGTCCTCCCTCGCGGTAGGTCGGTGAAAACGGTGGTTGGGGTTGACCTCCTGCTTCACAATCCGGCTCTGCCCGGACGGCCGGGTGGTCGTCCGGGTATCCAGATGAGGAATCTGCGGTTGCGGAAGCTCCAAACGGGTCTTTGATCCGCGGCTCTATGAGCAAGACCAAGATTCTGGTGACGGGGTGCAAAGGCCGAATGGGGCAGGCGGTGATTCGTGCCGTGGAAGCCACGACGGATGCCGAAGTCGGTGCCGCCGTCGATGTGGGTGACTCTCTGGCTGACGCCTTGGCCAAGTGCGATGTGGTCATCGACTTCACCAGCCACCACTTTAGCGATGAACTGGTCGCCGCCTGTGTGAAGGCTGGCAAGGCTTTCGTCATGGGCACCACGGGACACACCAATGAGGAGCGCGCGCGCATTCATGAAGCGGCGAACGCCTTGCCAGTGGTCCATGCGGGCAACTTCAGCGTGGGCGTCAACACGCTCTTCTGGCTGACGCGCAAGGCTACGGAGATCCTCGGTCCCGACTTCGATCTGGAGGTGGTTGAGATGCATCACCGCATGAAGACTGACTCCCCCAGTGGCACCGCCCGCCGCCTCGCGGAGATTTTGACCGAAGTTCGTGATCTGGATTATGACAAGGACATGCGGCATGGCCGCGCTGGCGATGTGGGCGCGCGGACCAAGACGGAGATCGGAATGCATGCCTTGCGCGGTGGTGATGTGGTGGGCGATCACACGGTCATCTACGCGAACATGGGAGAGCGTGTGGAGCTAGCGCACAAGGCAAGCAACCGCGACATCTTCGCGACTGGGGCCGTGCGTGCAGCGACTTGGCTGATGCAGCAAAAGCCAGGCCTTTACGACATGCAGGATGTGCTTGGGCTGAAGTGAGGCACCGTTCAGTGTTCACGCTCTGTATGCCCTCCTTGATTTATGAACACGCTCAAGCGTGAACACCAAACCCGCTTCGGCATCGCGCTGGGGTCGAATCTGGGTGACCGACTGAACCATTTCAGAACGGGGCTCAAGGCACTGCTGCATCATGTCGATGGTATCAAGTTGCTCGACCTCGCGCCCGTCTACGAAACCGATCCGGTCGACTGCCCGCCTGGCTCGCAGGCGTTTTTGAATACGGTCGTTGAGGTGCAAACGTGTCTTGATGCCCATGCGCTGCACCGTGTGTTGCAAGGCATCGAAGTCTTGCTCGGTCGGCCAGAGCAACGCGAGCGCAACTCGCCGCGTCCGCTGGACTTAGACATCCTCTACGCGGGGGATCAGATCATTGACGACGATGTGCTGACCGTTCCTCATCCACGTCTGCATCTGCGCCGCTTTGTCCTGCAACCGCTGGCTGATATCCGCCCAGAATTAATCGTGCCGGGGCAGGGGAAGACAGTGGCGGAGCTGGTGGCGATACTTCAAGAGGATGATGGTGCAGTGCGGCTTGTGGCGCGCGAGTGGTGATGCCAGTGTCAGTGCCCATGCTTACCTCATTGAACGACCTTACGGCACGCAAACAGCACGGCCCCAAGCTAGCCGTGCTGACGGCCTATGATTACCCGACCGCGCGCTTGCTCGACGATGCGGGGGTTGATCTCTTGCTGGTGGGCGATTCGCTGGGCATGGTGGTGCTGGGGCTGCCCGACACGACGGGTGTGACGATGGAGGACATGCTGCATCACGTGCGGGCCGTCGTGCGAGCAAAGACGCGCGCCCCGGTGATCGCCGACTTGCCGTTTCATAGTTACATGACGGTCGATGACGCGGTGTCGAATGCACGTCGGCTGATGGAAGCTGGTGCCCAAGCGGTGAAACTGGAAGGCGGCGTCAGCATGATCGCGCAGGTGAAGGCGATCATTGCGGCTGGCATTCCCTTCATTGGCCACATCGGCATGTTGCCGCAGAGTGTGGTCGAGGAAGGTGGTTACAAGAAGAAGGGCAAGACGCCAGAGTCCGTGCAGCACTTGATCGATGACGCTCTGGCTTTGGACGCAGCCGGTGCAAGCGCTGTGGTGCTGGAAAGCATGGTGCCAGCCGTTGCGGCGGAGATCACGCAGCGAGTGAAAATGAGCACCATTGGCATTGGTGCCGGTCCGGATTGCGACGGCCAAGTGCTGGTCACGCCGGATCTGGCCGGTAGCTTTCCGTGGTTCCGGCCGCCGTTTGCCAAAGCACGTGCGGATGTCGCTGGCGAGACACTGCGTGCGGTTCGCGAGTATGTCACCGAAGTGCAGACCCGTTAGGCAGCCAAGCGCATCGGAACAGCCTGACGCATGCTGGCCTCGCCATTGTAGGCGATGACCAACAGCAGGCTGAATCCGAGATCGCTCAGCAGAGAGCGCATGGCAAAGACCCATGCCTGGGGCTGCCAGGAGGGATCGCCGATGGTCAGAGCTTGCAACCAGCCGGCGGCGGACTTGGCATAGATGGGATTCATCCACCAAGCTTGAGAGCTGGTAACCAGGTAGAAGCCCAGCGAGCAAACCAAGGTGCCGCCGAAGAGGCTGGCCACGCTGCGTTTTGACCGCAAAGCGCTGCCTGTCAGGGCTGCGATGGCGAAGCAGGCATACACGAGCCACATGCCACTGATGTCTTGGGGATGCACCAACATGTCGCCGCCGAGCATGACCGCAGGCCACAGCCAGAAGGGCACCTGCTTTGGCATGACCATGCTGCCCGCAAAGGCCAGCGCCATCCAGGGGGCGAAATTCGCTAGTGTATCGTGCAGGCCAAAATGCAACTTAGCCATGCGCCAAGCCATAGCCAAGGCAGCGATGCTGATGGGGAGCCAGACCGAGCGAGTGTTGTTCATTGGTTTAGGAAGCGTTCAGCGGGCGTGACTGCAAGCGAGAAAACGAAACCGGTGATGAGAGGACGCGTGGTCCACCAATCACCGGCTGTTGCACAGTGGGTTGTCGGATTAATGCTTGAGCAGCCACTCCGTGGTGCGCGGATTGAAGTCGGCGAGCTGCTCCCAGTGGAAGGCGTGACCGGCGTCGTCGTAGAGGTGCAGGTCGCTGTTAGGGATGCCAGCGGCGACTTCTTCGCTCATCCATTTCGGCGTGAAGGTGTCATTCTTGCCGCCGATGACGAGCACCGGGCACTGGATGTTCTTCAGCTCGTTCAGCGTGTTGTGCGTGATGGCCGCAGCGGCTTGTGCTTCGGTCGCGTGGAGAGGCTGCGGGGCCGGGTTGGTCGCGGCATCCTTGAGGCCCTGCTGCATGTTGGCCCAGCAGTCGTCATTATCGAACCAAGGCTTGGTGAAGATGAGCATCTGAATCCACTGCATGAAGTCTTCCGGGCGCATGTCGGCCTTCGCTTTCATGAGATGCTGCCATGTGTAAAGTCCAAAGCGATCCTGACGAGCCCAGGTGCACATAAGAATAGCTGACTGAACTTTGTCTGGGTGACGAAGCGCGAGCTTTTGAGCGATGACGGAGCCGAGCGAGCAGCCCACGACGCGGGCTTTCTTGATGCCCAGCACGTCCATGAGTCCGGCGTAATCGTCGGCCATCATGTCAGTGGTGTAGGGGCCTGCGGGCTTGTCGGTCTCGCCCACGCCACGGTTGTCACCGAGGATGCAGCGGAAGTGCTTGGACCACTCCGCAGCATGGGCTTCCCACACGCCGCCTGGGGCCGTGACGCCCATGATGCAGATGAGGGGTTCACCGGAGCCGCGCTCCTGGTAGTTCATTTCGATTCCGTTGGTTGTGATCTTGGGCATAAGACTTGATTTGAGATTCCTGATTTCGGGAGGTGAAGACAGAGTTGAGGATAGGTTTGTAGCGGAAGCTACTCCTTCGCCAAGAGCAAAATTAGCGGACGCGTTGGATGTCGACACCCCAATGAGGAATCGAGAATTCTGGATCAGGAATCCAAAATTCAACGATACCCGTAGGCTAGCGCCCAGAAGACGCCTTTTTCGGTCTTGGACGCGACGGAGAAGACCACGGCATACGTGCCGGTTTTCGGTGGGTTCACCCGCACGGAGGTAAAGGTAGGGCCTATGCCGATCTTGGGCGTGATGTGGATCTTGTTGCCCTTCTCGTCGAGCACCTCGATCTCAAGCTTGCAGTCCTCATTTGCGGTGCCCAGCCAAAAGGCATACTCGTTACCTTTGAAGAGCTGGTGCTTGACCATGAGCTTTTGGCCAGACTTCACTTCGCCGTTCCAGTAGTCTTCGCGAACGATGAATCCTTCGCTGACGAACGGGGTAGCGGCTTCCATGGCGAAGCTGTGGGCGTCGTCCACGGAGGCGTGCGACTGACCAGGCAACAAGGTCAGAGCGAGGGCAAGCAGGAGAGTGAGGTGCTTCATGGCGAGATGGGAAAATTCAGGTCTGGCGCGGGGTGCGAAATGACTATTTAGCTTTGCCTTCAATCAGTCCTAGCAGGTCCTTGCAGGTCTTGCCAATACTGCTCACGCCGTCAGCAGTGAAGGCTTCGCCGCTCTTTTCCATGATGGCCTGGATGCTCTTCAGGCCTTCGCCCACGGCCTTGACCGTTTCGTGCTTCTTGATGCTGACGGACATCTTCTCAATGCTGCCGACGAAGTGATCGACGAGCATGGGCTGCTGGAGGAGTTCCGCGCGGTCAG
>CAXNNN010000058.1:0-12077 GCA_964203095.1 Verrucomicrobiaceae bacterium
ATGGAGAAGGCTACCGTGGACACCGTCGCGGCCAATGGCGTGCGCGATGGTTACATCCGGCTCGTCGTCACACGCGGCGTCGGCTCACTGGGTTTGAACCCTTATCAGTGTCCCAAACCGAGCATCATCATCATCGCCGCGAACATCAAGCTCTACCCAGCCTCCGCATATGAAAACGGGCTAAAGCTTATCACCTGCTCCACACGCCGTCCGCCGCACGATGTGCTCAGCCCACAGGTGAAGTCGCTGAACTATTTGAACAACGTGATGGCGAAGATCGAGTGCCTGCAAGCCGGGTGCGACGAGGGCATCATGCTCAATGCGCAAGGTTATGTGGCCGAGTGCACAGGCGACAATGTGTTCGTGATCAAGAACGGTCACATCTACACCCCGACGATTGCCAGTGGCGCGTTGGACGGCATCACGCGCCGTGCCGTTATTGGCATCATTCAGGGCATGGGCATCCCATTGCACGAAGTGCAGATGACGCGCTTCGATATCTACACCGCCGACGAATGTTTCCTCACCGGCACCGCAGCGGAGGCCTTACCAGCTTACATGCTGGACAGCCGCGAGATCGGCTCCGGCAAACCCGGCCCGATCACCCTACAAATCATCGAGGCATTCCAGAAACTCGCCAACTCCGAGGGCACGCCAGTTCCGTATTGATTTGTAGCAGGATACAACATCCCCATATCCCCATGAAGTGCGACGTGTGCAGCCAAGAAGCGACGGTTTTTCTGACCCAGATCATCAACGGGCAGATGACCAACGTGAACCTGTGCGAAACGTGCTCCAAGGAAAAGGGCGTCACAGATACGATGGGCTTTGGCTTGGCCGAGGCTTTCCTTAGCCCTGCCCAGGCAAAGGCCAACGAAGAGCTGGCCTGCAACACCTGCGGATTTACCCAAAGCCAGCTCAAAAAGATCGGCCGCATGGGTTGTCCGGAGTGCTACAGCACCTTCCGTGACGGGTTGGACGGCCTGCTCAAGGCCATGCACAAAGACACACGGCACATTGGCAAGGTGCCCCATGGACGCGCAGTGGTAGGCGTCGAGTTGCAGCGGCACCTCACTCAATTGCGCGAGCACTTGAGCAAGGCCGTAGCCGAGGAGCGCTACGAAGAGGCCGCTCGCTTCAAGAACGAGATCGAGAGTCTGCAACGCCAGAGCGCGGTGTCGGCTTCGTAGTGCAGAGCTTACTGGCCAGCCATAGCTGAGCGTGCGCCAGTGGTGCCTTGCCAGGAGAGTGCAAGGCACTTGAGAAAGACATTGCACATTTTCTGCTGATTTGCTGGAATGCGCCGCTATCTGCCTATCCACAACGCTCGCTCCCCCACCTATGACTGCCATCACCTCGGGCAAGCCCGATATGAAACTCTTCTGGGCCTGCTTCATTGCCCTCGTCGCCACCTCATTCGTCTTCGGCGTGCGCGCCAATACGATTGGTCTCCTGCAAGACGGCTTCAATCTTTCTGAGAACGAGAAGGGCGCGATCAATGGCGCGGGCATGTGGCCTTTCGCGATCAGCATCATCTTCTTCAGCCTGATCATCGACTGGATCGGCTACAAGACCGTGGCCTTGTTCGCCATCGTTTGTCATCTGGTATCGCTGGTGCTCACGCTGAAAGCAGATGGCTTTACCTCCTTCTACTGGAGCACGCTCCTCGTCGCGGTGGCGAATGGCACGGTCGAGTCCTTTATCAATCCTGTGGTCGCCACCGTCTTCAGCAAGGACAAGTCGAAGTGGCTCAACATCCTGCACGCTGGCTGGCCAGCGGGATTGGCACTCGGTGCCTTGTTCTGTGCACTATTCCCGAACACGACCCTGGGTTTTGACGCGGTCTGGAAGTTCCGTTTCGCGCTCTGCTTCATTCCCGTAGTGATCTACGCATTGCTCATTTTACCCTGCAAATTCCCGGTGAATGAGCGTGTAGCCGCTGGCGTGAGCTATCGTGACATGCTGAAGGAAGTCGGAGCCGTCGGCTTCTTCATCATCGGCTTCCTCATGTATTTCGCCATCATGCAACTGGCAGGCAAGGAAGCCTCCATGACCACCTCACTGGTCGCAGGGTCCATCGTCGGTGCCGCCGCTGGCATTTACACGGGCGCACTGGGCAACTGGATGTTCATTCTTGTGCTGATCATCATTGGCCCGCTGGCCACCACGGAACTCGGCACCGATGCCTGGATGCCCGAGTTGCTAAAGCTCAATGGCCCCGCTGACTCGCCGAACTTCGCCGCCTGGGTCTTCGTTTATGTGTCCGCGATCATGACCGTGCTGCGCTTCTATGCGGGACCGATCGTGCACCGCTTCTCGCCCATCGGCTTGCTGGTCATTGGTTCGGCCATTGCGATTGGTGGTTTGCTGCTGCTCTCGCAGAGCGTCGGTTACGCGATCGTCGGGGCCGCCACCGTGTATGCCTTTGGCAAGACCTTCCTCTGGAGCACCACGCTGGGCCTGACCTCAGAGCAGTTCCCGAAAGGCGGCGCATTGACCTTGAATGGCGTGTCCGCCGTGGGCGTGCTCTTCCTCGGCGTGCTCGGCAGTCCTTTCATCGGCTATCAGCAAGATCAAGACATGCACCAGCGCCTGACCAAGGATCACGGAGCGCTGCTGGCCAAGGTCGAAGGCGAGACCAAGCCCAGCATCTTTGGCAGCACGCCGAGCCTGGACCAGGCGAAGATCAAGGCTCTTGATGCCGCCTCCGCCAGCGAACTCACTGCCGTGCAGGCTGACAGCAAGCGCGGGGCTTTTACCGACATCGCCGTGCTGCCCGCCTTCATGCTGCTATGCTACCTGATCTTGTGGTTCTACTACCGCAGCCGTGGTGGCTATAAGCCGGTAGCGATTGGCGCGCACTGAGAGAATTCACTTTTTCCTTGTCCCCTACCCCGCGCCCACCTAAAAAGGGCGCGCTCAAGCCAGAACGTTGCTTTCCGCAGCGTTTGAGCACCTCCCAAACCATAACATCATAGCACCCAACACATGTCTGCATCTACAGAAGGAATCGCACCCAACGCCAGCCGCCTCTTGTGGGCGGGTTTCATGGCCATTCTCGCCGCGGGAGTCGGCTTCGCCATTCGTGGCGGTATCTTTGACAACTGGGGAGCCGAGTTCGGCTTCACCGCTACACAGCTAGGCGTCATTGGTGGCGCAGGTTTCACCGGGTTCTGCTTCGGGATCATCATTGGTGGCATCATCTGTGACAAGATCGGCTACGGTCCCCTGGTTATCGTCGCCTTCCTTTGCCACATCCTTTCGGCCGTGGTCACCTTCATGGCCACGACGCCAGAGAATGCCTACAGCTTCCTGATGATTGGCATGTTCATCTTCGCGTTTGCCAACGGCACCTTGGAAGCTGTGGCGAACCCACTGGTCGCCACTTTGTTCCCCAAGAACCGCACGCACTACTTGAACATCCTGCACGCCTCTTGGCCCGCGGGTATGATCCTCGGCGTTGTGGCCGGTTGGTTCCTGGATGACCAGCTCAAGCTGAGCTGGAAACTGCAACTCTCGCTCTACCTCATCCCCACGGTGATCTACGGTCTGATGTTCCTCGGTCAGCACATGCCAAAGTCCGAGGCGTCGGCCAAGGGCACCAGCCTAGGCGAGATGTTCAAGGACGTTGGTATCCTCGGTGCACTGGTCGTTTGCTACCTGCTCTCGCTCTTCTTCGCAGGCAATCTTGGCCTGCCACAGACCGCTGCGTATGCTATCTCGGGCGCGCTGCTGCTCGCCGTCGGTGTCATCACCAAGGGCTCTCTTGGCTCCGTCCTTTTGTTCGTGTTGTTCATCACGCATTCGATGGTCGGTGCAGTGGAACTTGGCACGGACGGCTGGATTCAGAACATCACGGGTAACCTGTTCACTTCCGAGCAGGGCAAGGCTCTGTTCCTCTGGACCTCCGCCATCATGTTTGGCCTGCGCTTCTGCGCTCACTTCGTCGAAACCAAGCTGGGCTTCACCCCTATCTCCTTGCTTGTGACATGCGCCATCCTTGCTGTCATCGGCCTTCAGTTGGCCAGCACCATGCAGACCTTCACGATGGCTCTCGTCGCTCTCGGCATCTACGCCGTCGGCAAGACCTTCTTCTGGCCTACCATGCTCGCTGTTGTCGGTGACCGTTTCCCTCGCTCTGGCGCTGTCGCCATGTCCATCATGGGCGGTATCGGCATGTTGTCGGCAGGTCTGATTGGTGGCCCAGGTCTCGGTTATGCCAAGGACCGCTTCGCCGCTGAAGCGCTCAAGAGCACCGACTCAGCCGTCTATGAACAAGTGAAGGCTGAGAAGCCATCGCAGTTCCTGTTCTTCTCGGGTGTGAGCGCCATCGATGGTGGCAAGCTCGCCGAAGCTCAGAAGGTCGACACTGCGGCACGCACGCCTGCTCAAAAGGTAATCGTCGAATCCAGCATCGCGGGTGACCGTGCTACGCTCAAGGCTGACTCGTTCATCCCTGCTGCCATGGCTTTGATTTACTTGCTTCTGTTGATCTACTTCAAGACCATCGGCGGCTATCGCCCGCTGAAGATTGAAGAGCAGCAGTAGTCGCTGCGACAGTATTTTCCTCAAACGGCCCGCCTTCACTGGCGGGCCGTTTTTTGTGGGCGTGGCTCTCTGTTTGATCCAAATCGATGCCTGCTTGCATCACCTCTGATGCGTTCCACTATTGCGACCCTTTTTCGCCCTCTCACGCATGACCGACCTCGTCTTCTTCCGACTGCCCACTGGACAAGCTTGGCTAGGCCTTGGTCCTTTTGAGGTATCCGCCGAGAAGCCTGCGGCCCCCGCCTTCTACTGCAACGATTTCGACCTATCCTGCGACAAGCCTTGGCTGGTGCCTCAGCGTCTGATTGAGCAACCCACCGTAGACGATCTTGCCGCAGCGGTGGGCTCACCGACCCGCCTGCGAGTGCTGTGGGAAAAGCCACCAACCGAGGGATTCAAGATGGCATTCCGGCGCATTCGACGCGAGGTGCTGGCGGATCGGTTGGAAAAGATGGTCCCGGTGCTGACGGAGCGTGGACATCTGGATCAAGGCGATCCCGCTTCCCTCCTCCATCACGTGCTGACCGCACCGAACAACCTGTGGGGCTATGGCCGTGTGCAAGGAGACAATGGCTTCCTCGGTGCCACGCCCGAATTGCTGTTTCAAGCAATGCAAAACCAAGTGCAGACCATGGCGCTCGCTGGCACCGCTAAGCCCGGTGATGATGAAGCCTTTCTCTCCGATGTGAAGGAAATCGAGGAGCATGAGATCGTGGCCCAGTTCCTCATCGAACGACTGGAAACGCTAGGCAAGGTCGACCGCAAGCCACGCACGCTGTGTGAGACTGCTGGCCTGCGTCATTTCCAGAGCCACATCCACGCCACCTGCACCAGCGCGCCGCTCGCCAATGATCTCGTGCGCCTGCTGCACCCGACGCCAGCCGTTGGCTGCCTGCCGCGCACCGATGAATGGCTGGCCAAGCTACGTGAGTATCGCACCTTCTTGAAGGTGCCCGGCTTCTTCGGTGCCCCGTTTGGCTTCAGCCAAGGCGACAACCAGCACATGGTCGTGTCCATTCGCGGACTCGCGTGGCAGCAGAACGAGATCACCCTGCCCTCTGGCTGTGGCATTGTCGGAGGTAGCGCCTTCGATCATGAGTGGCGCGAGTTGCGCTTGAAACGCGAGGCGGTAGTGCGGTTGCTAGGGCTGGATTAGTTGGGAGCCGATAACGCCCAACCTCCGCCTCATTCCCCTTCCCGCGCAAACCTCGCGGCCATGTCATACTGTCTGCGGAAGGCTTCTGTGAGGCGGCGTGCCTCGCGCACTTCTAGCACTTTGTCGCGCGCACTGAGCAGCTTCTTCAGGCCATCGGTGGCAGTGTCATAGTTCACCAGCGACAGATCATGGAAGACCTCCATGGCGCGATTTGGATACTCGAAGTCTGCCATAGTGCTCCAAGCCGCGCGTTGCTCACGATGCGTGTCCACACAGATGACTCGAATGAGGAAGCGAATGACTGCGAACAAATGCGCGGTGCGCTCAGGCCTATACACGAAGGCTTGCGCCATCTCGAAGGGCTTCTCATTGGCATCGACCATCAGCATCAAGTTCGCAGGTGTGTAGATGTCCTTGCGGATTGGCAAGCGACGCAGCGCGATATGATCGGGCCCACCAGGAACGCGCGAGCGGAAATTCCACAGCTTCTGGCCAGCGTCCGACAGCACGAATTCCATGAACGCCTCGGCCAGTTCGGGATCAGGCGCGCCACGCATCATAGCCATGGGATCGACGCTGATCGCGGTGCCCCCCATGGGAGCAATGAAGCCCACGCGTGAAGTGCCATCTGGCTGCCGCACTTTCTCTTCAGCCGACCGGCCGTAGTAGTCGATGCACATGCCCGCAGCAGCATCGCCCTTCGTCACCTCCAGGGGAATCTTCGGCGATTGATCCGTGAAGTAGCGAGCATTGGCGCTGATGTCCTGGATTAAAGCCAGCCCTTTCAACCAGCCCTCGCGCACACCGGCGGCTTCGATTTCCTCGGGTGTTTTCAAACGACCAGGGTTCTGGGTCAAACGAGCGACCGCAGTGTGCATCTGCTGCTGGATCAGCATCTCGAAGGCCTTCGCCACCGTGCCGCTCTTGCCTGGGTCGGCGAGGGCGATCTGGCCACGCAGCTTAGGGTTGGTAAGATCACTCCATTGAGCGGGTTCATGCTCCACACCGAGACGCTTCAGCACATCACGATTGAAGACCATGCCGAAGCTGGACATGCAGGTGCCAGTCCAGCGCAGTTCAGGATCATAAAAGGCTTCACCGCTGACCTTGGCTTGAATGCCCGAATCGCTGAACCACGCCGGGTGCTTCGTCTTGATACGGGTGAGCCCGGCACCGGTGCGTGAGTCTGTCGCGACGATCGAGCCATTGCCTGCCTGTTCGGCGAAATCATAAGGCCCGCCGCCGAAGAACAGGTCTACCCCGATGCCAACGCTCGACTTCAGAAACTCCGCCCGCGCGGCATCAGCGGGATTCGTCTTGGGATTGAAGAAGCTCGCCGCGACCTCGTTGCTCCAGGGCTTCTGCAACTCTTTCTGCCAGTGCTGCTGAAACGCGGCGGTGAAGTCCGACTTGATCAGCATGCCCAGCTCTGTGGTGCCAGCCACGCGCCAGTCGATGAAGATCGTCTCCCCGGTGGTGCGCTTCCAGTGCTTGGCAAAGGCAGGACCAAACTCGCGCCGAATGGACTCAGGATGCGGCGTCATGATCACCAACCGCCGGTCGTAGCGCGAGGGTGCCGTGCTATCGGCAGGCCGCAGAATGAATGGCCCCGCGAGCACAGCGACAAAGGCCAGCGCGACGAGGCATTCCTTGCGATGCTTCAGCAGCAAAGGCTTCACACGCACCCAAACGTTCATCAGCTTGCCCCACCAAACCTTGGCATCAGGCTTCATGCGGGCGATGGATGACAACGGTAGACTCACGCCTCGCATCGGAGCGGAGACCGTGCCCATCAGCAAGAGCGAAGTGTGGTGCAAGGACGCCTCGTTCGTAAAACGCACTTCATGGATGGGGAACCGCCTAGCCAGCCAACGAAAGCCCCCTGCCACAACCTTGAAGGCGTTAGACCAACTCTCTCCGATGACTGTGGCTGCGCCTAGAGATTTCAGTCAGCCGTGACAGGAAGAAGTTCACATGAACAATTCTCCCTTGCATGGCCTCTGCGCACTCTCCACAATCGCTCCCCCCTCATGTCACACCAAGTCAAAGTCGCCGTCGTAGGAGCCAGCGGATATTCCGGGATGGAATTGCTGCGCTACCTCTTGCTCCACCCACAGGTGGAACTGGTGGCCGTGACCTCGCGGTCGCTGGCCGGCAAGCCCCTCGTCGCCGAGTTCCCTCGCTACCGTGGGCTGGGCAACGCCAACGCGCTCACCTTCACCGCACCCGACGCTTGGGCGCTGAAGGACGCCGGTGCGGAGATTGCCTTCCTCGCGCTGCCGCACGTGGTGTCGGCCGAGTATGCGAAGCCCTTGCTCGACCTGGGACTGAAGGTGATCGACCTCAGTGCTGACTTCCGCCTTCGCGATGCCGCCGTTTACAAGGAATACTATGCACATGAGCACCCCGCGCCCGAGTTGCTGAGCGAGGCCGTCTATGCGCTGCCTGAAGTTCGGGCCGAGGCGATCAAAAGCGCACGACTCATCGCCTGCCCGGGCTGCTATCCTACGAGCATCTTGCTTCCCCTCATCCCGCTGCTGAAGGCGGGCTTGTTGAAGGCAGACCCCATCGCCGTGAGCAGCATGAGCGGTGCCAGTGGCGCAGGGCGAAATGCCGCTGTGCCCTTCCTTTTCTGCGAAGTGAATGAGAGCGTGCGCAGCTACAGCGTGCCCGTGCATCGTCACCTCAGCGAGATCGGACAAGAGCTGGCCATTGCGGCGGGGCGCGACGTTGCGCTCAGCTTCGTGCCACATTTGATTCCGGTCCACGCGGGCATTTGCACCACCATCTTTGCGACACCTGCCGAAGGCGTGACAGTGGATCAAATTAGCATCGCTTACCAGACAGCTTATGCAGGGCGGCCCTTCGTGCGCTTGCTCGGTGCAAACCAGTGCCCTGACACCAAGAACGTGGCGCGCACCAACTTCATCGACATCGGCTGGGCCATGGACAATCGCGCTGGACGACTCATCTTAATGAGTGCCGAAGACAACATTGGCAAGGGTGCTGCTGGACAAGCCGTTCAGAACATGAACTTGGTGTGTGGCTTCGATGAAACCGCAGGACTTCTGCTTGCCTGATCTATGAACAAAGACTTTCCCGAAGACTGCGTGCGTGTTCCCTTCAAAATCATCGACGGCGGTGTGACTGCAGCCATGGGCTTCCGTGCGAATGCTGTGACCTGTGGCATCAAGAACCCCACGTCTGAGCGACTCGACCTTGCGCTCATCGTATCCGACGTGCCTGCGGTGTGTGAGGCCGCCTTCACGACCAATGCCGTCAAGGCCGCGCCCGTGCGCCTCTCGCAGGAGCATCTGAAAGCGGGCAGCGACATCCGTGCTATCATTGTGAACAGCGGCAATGCCAATGCCTGCACGGGCATCACCGGCATTCAGCACGCAAAAGCGATGGCCAAAGGCGCAGCGGAACAGCTCGGCCTGCACATGAAGCAAGTGATGATCGGCTCTACCGGCATCATCGGCATGACCATGCCCATTGAGCGCATCACGTCCAAGATCGAAACTCTGGCGGACGGTTTGAGCACGGATGGCTCGGACAAAGCTGCAAAGGCCATCATGACCAGCGACACCAAGCCCAAGAGCTTCTCGATTGAAGTGCCTTGCGGCAAAGGCAGCTTTCGAATTGGCGGTATCGCTAAAGGCGCGGGCATGATTTGTCCGAACATGGCCACCATGCTATGCTTCATCACTACCGATGCGAAGATCAGCCAGGCTGAGTTGCGCAAGGCGGTGCGTCACAGCGTCGAGCACAGCTTCAACCGCATTACCATCGACGGCGACACCAGCACGAATGACACCGTCATTGTGATCGCCAATGGCTTAGCTGACGCCTCACCGATCAAGCGCGGCAGCGAGGAAGCCGATCTGTTCAAATGCGCCCTGCACAAAGTCATGCTGGAGCTGGCCAAGATGATGGTCGGCGATGGCGAGCGTGTGACCAAGTTCGTCGAAGTGCGCGTGCGCAATGCCCGCACCTATGACGATGCCAAACGGGTCGCTGAGACCGTTTCCAAATCGTTGCTCGTGAAGTGCTCCTGGAATGGCAGCGATCCGAACTGGGGCCGCATCATCCACGCCGTGGGCTACAGCGGCGCACGTATCCGAGAGGAACTGGTGGATATCTACTTCGGTGGCTTGCTCGCAGCCAAAGGTGGGCTCGCCACCAAGACACCACTCGCGGAGATGGAGAAGGTCGTCGCTGAGCCCCGCTTCACGGTGACCATCGACTTGAATCTCGGCACAGCGAACTATATCGTTTATACCACGGACCTGTCCGAGGCCTATGTAGACTTCAACGCCAGCGAATACAATGCCGCGATCCATGCGAAGCGGCAGAAGGGACTAGCCTAACGCCAAGGGCAGAGGGCTAAGGGCAAAGAGATCAAAATCCTTCGTTGCTTCTGACCCACTGACTTAGTTCGCCACAATCCCCTTCGCTCTACGCCCTTAGTCCTTTGCTTTCCCCATGAGCCAATTCGATGACCAAATCCGCAAAGCTGACGTCCTTCTCGAAGCCCTGCCCTACATGCAGAGCTTTCGCGGGAAGACCTTCCTGATCAAGGTCGGTGGCAGTGCCATGGAAGACCCAAAGTTGGTCGATGGCTTCCTGCGTGACATCGTCTTCCTCGAAGCCGTCGGCATCAACCCCGTGCTCGTGCATGGCGGCGGCAAGGCCATCTCCGCAGCGATGAAAAGCGCGGGCTTGGAGGCCAAGTTTATCGGTGGCATGAGAGTCACGGACGATGCCACAATTAACATCGTTGAGCAGACTTTAGCGCGCGTCATCAATCCCGACATCGTGGACAAGCTGAACGCCTTCGGCGGCAAGGCCGTCGGCCTCCCTGGCACGGAAGTCTTCCTCGGTGAGAAAATGCTCGGCACCGATCCAGCCTCCGGTCGCGAAGTGGACATTGGCTACGTCGGGCGTGTCATGGACTGCAAGCTCGGTCTTATTGAAGCTGCCGTGGCTGGCGAGTTCGTGCCCTGCGTGTCCCCCGTCGCTCGCGACAAAACCAGCGGCAAGACCTTGAACGTGAACGCCGACCTCGCTGCGTGTGCTTTGGCAACACGGCTCAAGGCGGACAAGCTTATCTTCATCAGCGACGTGCGCGGTGTGATGAGTGATCCTGCCGACAGCACCACCCTGATCCCCACGCTGAATGAGACAAGCATCCAAGCGCTGAAGAGCGAAGGTATCATCAGCGGCGGCATGATCCCCAAAGTGGACAGTGCGCTGGAATCCCTGCACGGCGGCGTCGGTAAGGTTCATCTCATCGACGGACGCGTGCCCCACGCGCTGATCTTGGAAATCTTCACCGACATCGGTATCGGCACTGAAATCACGCTTTGAGGCCTGAGCCACGAAAGAGCGCAAAAAGCACAAAGTCACTGAAGGGATTTACCTTTGTGATCTCTATGCTCCTATGTGGTCCGACTTATTCCTGCAATGACTCACGACGAACAACTCGATCACTACGTTCTCCCCAACTATGGCCGCTACAATCTGTGGCCCGTGCGTGGTGAAGGTGCGCGTGTGTGGGATCGCGGTGGCAAGGAGTATCTGGACTGTTCCAGCGGCGTGTCCGTGTGTCCGATCGGGCATTGTCACCCGGCAGTAGTGAGCGCGATCACCGAGCAGGCGAAGACGCTGATCCACGTATCGAACTGGTATTGCATCGACAAGCAAGCTGAGCTCGCCGAGATGCTGACTGAGCATGTCGTGCGCATCCCTGGGAAGAACTTTTTCAGCAATAGCGGGGCCGAAGCCAATGAAGGCCTGCTCAAGCTAGCACGGCGCTATGCAGTGCAGGTGCGGGGCATCGCCAAGCCAAGGATTGTCACCTTCACCGGCTCCTTCCATGGCCGCACGATGGGGGCCATGTTCGCCACGGCTCAGCAGAAGATCTGGGGCGACTTTGGCTTCACGCCCGATGAGCTGGGCTACTTGCATCGGCCCTTCAATGACATCGCCGCTCTCAAGCAGACCTTCGCTGACCATGACGACATCGCAGCGATCTTGGTGGAGCCGATCCAGGGTGAAAGCGGCGTGAATGCGGTCACGCCCGAGTTCCTGCGCGCTGCGCAGCAGCTCTGTCGGGAACACAAGGCCTTGCTCCTGCTCGATGAAGTGCAGTGCAGTTTTGGGCGGGCGGGCGAGATGTGCGGCTGGCGCAGCATCATTCCGGGTGACGAGATTCAACCCGACGGCATCAGCTGGGCCAAGGCTATCGGCAGCGGCTATCCCTTGGGCGCCTTCTGGGTGCGCGATGTCGCCATGACCGGCACCGATGCCAAGCTCTGCGATCTCCTAGGCCCAGGCTCGCACGGCACCACGTATGGCGGCAGTCCGCTCG
>CAXNNN010000059.1:0-12053 GCA_964203095.1 Verrucomicrobiaceae bacterium
CAAGCCGCAGGTGGACAGCATTGAGGGCATTCCGCCCGCGATCGCCATTGAGCAGGTCAACAACATCCGCAGCACGCGCAGCACCGTCGGCACGATCACGGAGATCAACGACTACCTCAAAATGATCTTCCCGCGTCTCGCGGAAGCCACGTGCCCCGAATGCCAAAAGCCGGTCAAGCCCGACACGGCGGAAAGCATTCAGCGTGAACTGCTGGCCACGCATCCAGGCCAGACCGCGCTCATCCTCTTCGGCATCCCCGTGCCGCCGAACACTGAAGCCATCGACTTCGCCGAGTTCCTACAAGGCCAGGGCTTCCTGCGCATTTGGCTCTATGGCGAAGTGGTTCGTCTTGATGACAAGGACGCGCTCAAAGGCCGCAAGCTGCCTGCCCGTGTCCTGGTCGTGCAAGACCGCGTAAAGCTGGAAACGGCCTCTCAGGCACGCCTTGGCGAAGCGATCGAAGCCGCGCTGCGCTATGGGAAGGGGCAGATGTCATGCATGTTCGATGCAGTTTCGGGTTCCCAGTTCCCAGTTCCCAGTTCCTCCTCCAAGAAAGCCAAAGCAGACATTTCAAAGTCAGGCTCTTCATCTTCTAACCAGGAACCAGGAACCAGGAACCAGGAACTGCATTTCTCCACCGGCTGGCACTGCGCGCACTGCGACATCACCCTCCCCTCGCCAACGCCTGGCTTGTTCAGCTTCAACAATCCGATTGGGGCGTGCCCGACGTGCCGTGGCTTTGGCAAGACGCTGGGACTGGACATGCACAAAGCGATTCCAGATGAGTCGCTGAGCATTGAGCAAGCCGTGGTGAAAGCCTTCAGCGGCAGCACGCATGCGGAGTGTCAGACCGATCTGATCACCGCTGCGATCAAGCGCGGTGTGGACATCACCAAGCCCTTCGAGGCCTACAGCAAGGAGGATCGCAAGTGGCTGATCGAAGGCACGCGCAGCGATCCCGAGGAAGCCTACAAGGCGGGCGAGTGGTATGGCGTTCGCGGCTTCTTCAAGTGGCAGGAATCGCGCGCCTACAAGATGCATGTCCGCGTCTTCCTCAGCCGCTACCGTGCTTACACCGAGTGTGCCGACTGCGGCGGCGGGCGCTTGAAAAAAGAGGCCTGCAACTACCGCGTAAGCGGCCACACCATCGCTGATCTGTGGGCACTGCCAGTGAGCGATCTGCACAACCTAGCGCAGCAGTGGCCCGTGCCGGAAAAGGATCATGCCCTGCGCCTGCTGCGCGATGAAGTCGTTTCGCGTCTCAGCTACATGGAGCGCGCCGGGCTTGGCTATCTGAATCTGGATCGTCAAACGCGCACTCTCAGCGGTGGCGAGCTGCAACGCGTCAACCTCACGACCTGCCTGGGCGCCTCATTAGTGAACACCCTCTTCGTCTTGGACGAGCCCAGCATCGGCCTGCATCCTCGCGACATCGGCCGCTTGATCGGCGTCATGGAAGGCCTGCGCGACAAAGGCAACACGTTGCTCGTCGTCGAGCATGAAGAGAGCGTGATGAAGGCCGCCGATCACTTGATCGACATCGGTCCGGGTCGCGGTGACAAAGGTGGCAACCTCGTCTTTGCCGGCACGATGGATGAGCTGGAGACGCACAAGAGTTCGTTGACCGGCGATTACTTGTTTGGGCGGAAGATGATCCCGGTGCCGAAGCAGCGGAGGAGTGTGAAGTCATTGGTGCTTGGTGCTCCGAAACCTGGGACGGCGAAGTCTAAGCAATCATCACCCATCACTCATCACTTGCAGTTGATCGGCGCACGCCAGAACAACCTCAAGAAGATCGACGTCAGCATTCCGCTCGGCGTCTTCTGCTGCATCACGGGCGTCAGCGGCAGCGGCAAGAGCACGCTGGTGCACGATGTTTTGTATCGGAACCTGCAACGCCTGCGTGGCGAGGTGTGCGAGGATGAGCCCGGCGCGGTGAAGGAAATCCTCGGCCACCAGCAGCTCGGCAGCGTGGTCATGGTTGATCAGTCGCCACTGGCGCGCACGCCGCGCAGCACACCCGCCGTGTTCATTGGCGCGTTCGATCACATCCGTGCCCTATTCGCTGAGACGGACGACGCCAAGGCGCAAGGCATCACGCCCGGCTTCTTCAGCTTCAACAGCGGCGAGGGACGATGCGAGCGCTGCTGGGGCAATGGCTTCGAGAAGATCGAGATGCAGTTCCTCAGCGATCTGTATGTGACTTGTCCTGAATGCGAAGGCAAACGCTACCAGCCCCACGCACTGAAGCTGACACTGCACGGCAAGAACATCCATGAAGTGCTCGGCATGACCGTGGAGGAGGCATCGGAGTTCTTCGCCAAGCACGCTGCCGACATGTCGCCACCGTCGAAGCGCAAGGCCCAGCACATTGTTGATGCCATGAAGCTCGTCAGTGAAGCCGGTCTCGGTTACCTGCGCCTCGGCCAGCCTTTGAATACACTGTCGGGAGGCGAGGCACAGCGGTTGAAATTGATCGGCCACTTGCTGGAGCCCAGCAGTGCGGATCACGGCAGCCTGCTGCTGCTCGATGAACCCACGACCGGCCTGCACTTCGATGATATCGCTTTGTTGGTAAAGCTGCTGCAACGCCTCGTCGATGAAGGTCACAGCCTGCTCGTCATCGAGCACAACCTGGAAGTCATCAAGTGTGCAGACTGGGTCGTCGACCTCGGCCCCGATGGCGGTGCCACAGGCGGGCATCTCGTGGCAGCGGGCACACCGGAGGCGGTGGCGGAGTGCGCAGAGTCGTGGACGGGGCGTTACTTGAAGGAAGTGATTGGTGAGAAGTGGAGAAGTGGAGAGGAGCGCTTGAGAGAAACCCCGACAAAACTCAAGCCTGCAACTTCTCACGTCTCGACTTCTCTACCTCTCAACTCAATTAACATCACCGGTGCCCGCGAGCACAACCTCAAGAACATCAATGTCACCATCCCACGAGATGAATTCGTCGTGGTCACTGGCTTGAGCGGCTCCGGCAAATCGAGCCTTGCGTTTGACCTGGTCTTTGCCGAAGGCCAGCGGCGTTTCCTGGACTCGATGTCGGTGTATGCGCGGACCTTTGTCGAGCAGATGGAGAAGCCGGATGTGGATGTGATCACAGGCGTGCCACCGACGGTCGCCATTGAGCAACGCATCTCACGCGGCGGCGGCAAGTCGACTGTTGCCACGGTCACGGAGATCTACCATTTCTTGCGCCTACTCTTTGCCAAGCTGGGCACGCAGCACTGTCCGAAATGCGCGATCCCAGTGAAGAAGCAGAGCGTGCAGGCGATTGTGCAAGCCGTGGCTCAGAACACCAAGAAGGGCTCCGTGCACATCCTCGCGCCGCTGATCAAGGCGAGGAAAGGCTTCCACAACGAAGTGGCCGAGCACGCGCGCAAGCATGGCATTGAGTCCTTGCTGGTGGACGGCGAGTTCAAGAGCACGCAGAACTTCAAGAAGCTGGAGCGTTTCAAGGAGCACACGATTGATGCGGTCATCGGACAAGCGGACCAGAAGCTCACGGAGGCCGCCCTGCGTCCGCTGGTCGAGCAAGCGCTCAAGATGGGCAAGGGCACACTGAAGCTACGGCTCGCCGACAAGTCGATCCACATCATGAACACCGAGATGAGCTGCCCCTCGTGCGGCTTGTCCTTTGAAGAACTCGATCCGCGCCTATTCAGCTTCAACAGCCCGCATGGCTGGTGCAAGACCTGCCGTGGATTTGGTCTGGTTGGCGGCAAGTCACGCAACGAAGATCGGCGCGATGATGTGTCCATGCTGGAGCAGGAGATGGAAGAGGAACGCAAGTTCCACAGCGATGATGAAGAAACCCCTCGCACCGAATGCCCGACGTGCCACGGCAGCCGCATCAACGAGATCGGTCGCGCCGTGAAACTCGACAAGCACGCCATCGCGGACTTCGCACGACTCAGCGCGATTGATGCCGCAGCTCTGGTGAAGACCTTCAAGTTTGCAGGCACCGAAGCGATCATCGCCCGCGACATCCTAGCCGAGATCGAGCAGCGCCTGCACTTCATGCAAGAGGTAGGTCTGGGTTACTTGCAGCTTAATCGCAGCGCTGACACGCTGAGCGGCGGCGAGGCACAGCGCATTCGCTTGTCCGCCCAACTCGGCAGCAATCTGCGCGGCGTGTTGTATGTGCTGGATGAGCCTACCATTGGCCTTCACCCGCGTGATAACGAAGCCTTACTCAATACGCTCGTCGCCCTGCGCGACAAAGGCAACTCACTGCTCGTGGTGGAGCACGACGATGAGACAATGAAGCGTGCGGACACGATCATCGACCTGGGCCCTGGAGCCGGACGCTTCGGCGGCGAGATCATCGCGCAAGGAACGCTGGCGCACATTTTGAAGGACAAGGCGAGTGTCACCGGCCGATCCTTGCGCAAGCCCTTGCGGCATCCCTCGCGTGGTGAACGCCGCGCCTTGCCAAAAGCAAGCGCCAAGGAGGGCTGGCTCACATTGAAGGGCGCGACGGCCAACAATTTGAAGAAGATCGATGTGACCATCCCACTCGGATGCCTGACCCTTTTGACGGGCGTCAGCGGCAGTGGCAAAAGCTCGCTCATGCATGGCGCGCTAAGCCCTGCCGTGCGTGAAGCTTTGAGCAAGGACAAGAAGGCGAAGAGCAAAGGCACACACACCTGGAGCAGCCTCACGGGCTTCGAAAATCTGGAGTATGTGCATGAGGTCGATCAGTCGCCGATTGGCAAGACCTCGCGTAGTTGCCCTGCGACCTACGTCGGTATTTGGGATGACATTCGGAAGCTGTTCGCGCAGGTGCCGCTGGCCCGTGCGCGCGGCTACACAGCCTCCCGTTTTTCATTCAACACCGAAGGCGGACGCTGCGAGTCCTGCCAGGGCAATGGCGAGGTGAAGGTGGAGATGAATTTCCTGCCGACCACTCGGGTGCATTGCGAGGTGTGCAAAGGCATGCGCTTCAATGCTGCGACGCTGGAGGTCGAATACAGCGGCAAGCACATCGGCGATGTCATGCGCATGAGCATCGACGACGCGGCAGAGTTCTTTGCGCCTGTGAGCAAAATCGCCCGACCGCTGAAACTGCTGGCCGACACTGGTTTGGGCTATCTGCAACTGGGCCAGCCCAGCCCCACCTTGAGCGGTGGCGAAGCACAACGCATCAAGCTCGTGACGGAGTTGCGCAGTGGCGACGGACGCACCAACAAGGAGCGGCTCAAGGGCATCACCAAGGCCGGTAAGCGTAATCTTTACCTGATCGAGGAACCCACCATCGGCCTGCACGTCAGCGACGTGGCAAGACTCATTGATGTGCTGCATCGTCTCGTCGATGAGGGTCACACGGTGATCGTGATTGAGCATCATCCTGATGTCTACGCCGAGGCAGATTACCTCATCGACATCGGCCCAGAAGCAGGCGAGCACGGCGGCAAAGTCGTCGCCGCCGGCACGCCGGAGCAGGTCAAGAAGTGCAAGGAGAGCCGCACAGCCCGCTTCTTGTGAGTTGAGTTTTATCTTGTGTTCCAGCCGCGCTTTCCGCTAGCCTCCACGACATGATCGAACTCGAAGTTTACGCCTGTGGCCTGCGTCGTGAAGATTACGTGCTGCAGCTGCACAATCAGATGAATTTGATCCCGAAGGTGCGCTACAAGGTCGATGTGCACCATGACCTCGTGTATTTCGAGATCGACGACGCCGCAGATGTAGGCCATGCCCAGCTGACAGCGCTGTTTGACGCCATCGGGCTAGAGCCGCGCTTTGTCGGGCAGATACCGGCGGAGATGGCGCAGTGATCTGTGGAAGCCCTACACTTGCTCTTTGGAATGCGGCGCTACCGCGACCCCACTCCAGGGAAGCGAGCAATACGGTAGGTTGAGCATTTCAAAAACTCTCTAAACGCGTGTGAGCTGCCGCCGCAGCGACACCTGCACACAGGCAACCACAAGCAACAGGCTCATCAGCATGATGCCAGTGTTCAGCCACACGGTTCGAATCTCGACCTCGGCCCAATAGAAGCCCATCTTGGACGGGGCCGTGAGGGCTGTATCAGGAGCCGCAAACCACAGGTGATGGGGCAAGGTGTATTTCTTCGTGGTGCCGAAGAACACATTGGGGCTCGTCTTTCGACGGTAGTCCTCGCGCTCCATTTCTGCCTTCGTGACCAGGTCAAGCACCTTGCGGTTCACATAGAGCTGCTCGGCACTGGTGCCCTTCTTTTCGCGTTGCACATAGTCGAGCAGCTCCTGGGTCAAGGTGCCGCGCAGCGCATTGCGGCGCACGTTGTCGAGGTGTTTCGGAATGTCTTCCGGGTCACGAGCTTGCAGACCCGAGACGACCGCTAGCGCTTGCTTGGTTAGGTCCAGGGTTTCGTGTTCTTTCTCGGTCAACTCACGAGGTTCATCGACGATCTGCTGAATGCGTCCCTCCAGGATGTCCTGACTACGGGTGAGCGGATTCATCTTGGCCTGCGAGACGAGCATCGCCTCATAGCTCCAGCGTAGCGGCATGAACTCGCAGATGAAAGGCACCTTCAGCTTGCTGGCGGACTCGCCCGTGGTGCCCTCTTCCTCCGCAATGTAGCGGCGCATGGAATAGACGAAGTCCAGGTTCCGATTCATCTCCTCATACTTGATCAGCGCGCCGCCAAGGATGATCTGCGGAATGAGCAGCAACGGGATGGCATTCAGCGCTGTGCGGGTGTCATGCACCAGGCTGCTGATGAGCAAGCCAAGACAGGCACCGCTTACCGAGGTGATGAACATCCACCAAAGATGGATGAGGAACATCTCGCGGAGCTCCAGAATCCAGTTCCCGACGGCAAGATAAATGAAGCACTGGATCAGGGCGAAGGTGCCGAGCGCCATGATCTTGCCGATGAGGTAATACGACGTTCGCAGGTTGTGATTGCGCTCGCGACTGAGCATCGCGCGGTCACGAATGATCTCATCGGCGCTGTTCGTGAGGCCCAGAAACATGGCCACCACCAAGCTGAGGAAGAGATAGGTCGGTATGTGGAAGGCCGAGGCGAAGGTGTAGTGCTCCTCCTCCGAGTAGCGCAGCACCATGCTGATGAGCAATGCGAGCAAGGGGGCCTCCAGTAGCGTGGTCAACAAGTTCGCGCGGTTGCGCAGCTTGCTGAGAAACGCGCGGCGCAACATAGTGCCGAAGAGGATGCACTCCTCGCGGATGTGATGTTTTGGTGGCTGCGGGATCTTCTTTTGCTTCAATTCACTGTCCCGCCGTGAAGACTCACCGCTGCCGCGCTGGCGTGTCTGCGTCTCGCTGCCACCGGACATCGATTGCATGAGACGATGGGTTTGATACCGGTCACGCCAGAAGTTGGGTGGGAAGCGGCGTGCTGCAACTAAGTGGCCTTCCGCGTTCTGCTCCACGATGATGTCGCCACTGATGTCTCGCAGCGGCGTCTCCAGCACATCGAAGACAAAGTCCGGCGTCACATTGCCCATGTGCTCGGACTCTCCGGGATGACCGGTTTCCTCGTGATACACGCGCCAGAAGTATTCCAGCATGGCTTGCGGCGTGCCGAAGAAGGCCATCTTGCCGCCTTTGTCGAGCAGCAGCGCCTTGTCGAACATTTGCAGCAGTCGCATGGACGGCTGATGAATGGAGGCGAAAACGATCTTGTTACTGGCTAGTGAGCGAATGATTTCCAGCACGTGCTCGCTGTCCTTGGACGACAGGCCCGAGGTCGGTTCGTCGAACAGGTAAAGGTCCGAAATGCCGATCATATCCAGGCCGGCATTCAAGCGCTTGCGCTCGCCACCGCTCAAGAACTTTTGCTCCGGCGTGCCTGCTAAGCGGTTGCGAAGTTCAGCGAGGCCGAGTTCCGCAAGCTTCGCATCCACGCGTTTGCGACGGTCTTCAATCTTCAAGTGTGGGCAGCGCACGGCCACGCTGAAATTCAGGTTCTCCTGCACCTTCAGCAGCGGATCAAAGGCATCCTCCTGCGGGATGTAGGCGATGTAAGGCTGGAGGTTGTGCAGGTGCTGATACACCGGCAGACCATTCATCAAGACATCGCCGGAGCGCGGTCGCAACTGACCGCCAAGCACACGCAGCAGCGTGCTTTTACCGCAACCGCTGGGGCCCATGACGCAGATCATTTCGCCACGTCTTGCGGAGAGGCTTATGCCATCCAGCGCCGTGCCCTTTTGGTCAAACCAATGCACTAGCTCACGAACGTCAATCTGGCGCACGGTGTTGCGTTCTTCTTCGATGATGCGGTCCGCGAAATGACAACGCAGGAATTGCCCCTCGCCCAGCGTGATGGTGTCGCCATCGTTGAGCATTACCTTGTCGCGCACTTGCAAGTTACCCACATACACCGGACGAGCACTGCGCAGCACTTCCACGCTGCCATTCTTCTCCGTGTAGTCGCATTCGATGCGCAGCAGCACTTCGCCCTCGGTCTCTTCGGAAAGCAGGATGTCGCCTTCCTCCAGCAGGTCGGGATTGTTGGAAACGAGATACGTGTTGCGGCTACCTTCCAGACGGAACTGCGCGCCGAACTCGCGGGCTCGACGACGCAGGTCGAGCAGCGAAATCTCCACCTCGCCATGTGCGATGATGGCATCCTCGATCGACGCTTCGACCACAGTTCCAGCCTTTAACGGCTGACCGTTGAGCGTAGCTTCCGTATCCCGCAGCGCTTCGATAGTGACCCCCAAGCCGAAGCTCAGGCGCAGGTTCGTGCCTCGCGCACGCTGCGGAGCGATCTCGGCATCGCCTTCCTCGGTCAGCGTCAAATACAACTGCGTGCCGATCAGCGTCTTCTTCGCGCTGAAGTAGGACAGCAGATCGTTGTAGTCTAAAGCTACGTCCTCGAGCACCACGCGCTCACCAGGATACAGGCGGCTGAAATCACCGGGCGGCTGACGGCGACTGCGCACCAGGATCGGCACACTACCGGTGTTTTTTAGCAGCACCAGATTCTGATAGCGGTAGGCCGTGACCACGCAGTCAGCGGACAGCGAGCGCAGCAGCACATCGCACGGCATGGCACCGGCGATGCGCAGGTTCTCCAGCGGTTGCGCGCCCTTGGCGTGGAAGTCCTCGTCTGTGGTGCGGTCGCCAGCATTGAGCTGATACACAATGTCGATAGCCTGGGCGGCGATGCCCAGGTTCGTCATGAACAGATAGAACTCCACCATCTGCCGCCGATTTTGCGATGAGCGACTGATCAATAGGTAGAGCTGCACGCCGAGCAGAATCTTCTGCTCCATCGTCAGCGTCTTGCTCAGCTCCTTAGCCCGTTGCGTCAGGTCCTGCTGCTGTTGCAACGCCTCGAAGTAAAGGCGGCGCAGTTCCGAGTAGATCGCGTCCGGGTAGTCGTAGCGCAGGTAGCCGAGCGAGGAGTCGATTTCGTCCTCCTCCACATCTCCATCCAGCTTGCTGAACCCCGCGAAGACCTCAATCAGCACAGGCAGGATGCTGTGGCTCGTCGCATTACCCTTGCCCGCCTGCCCTGGAAGCCAGCGCCGCCACCATGGCGCGGTCTGGCCATCGGGCTTGCGAGCCATGGCGGCAGCATCAGAGGTAGCTTGGCTCATGCAGTAAAGGCGGGGGAAAAGGACGCGCGACTATGCACAGGGCGCGATGGGCTGACAACCAGTGACATGCAGCGCATTTTAGGTTAAATGAAGCTGATGAAATCAGCCCTGCGCATCGTGTTTCTCTTGGTGAGCCTGCCCTTGTTCGCAGGTGACATCCGCGTCGGCGGCAGCCCGGTAGGTCGTTTGGAAGCCAATGGCGATGTCCGCATTCATGGCAGCGTGGAGGGTCGCTTTGAAGCCAATGGCGACATCCGAGTCAAAGGCAGTGTGCAGGGCCGGATTGAATCCGGCGGCACCATCCGCGAGCGGGGCAGCATGGCTGGACGTGTGGAGTCAAATGGCGACGTGCGCGTGAGCGGCAGTGTCGTGGGGCGCATTGAGTCCGACGGCACCGTGCGCGAGCGCGGCAGCATCATTGGCAAGGCCTCGGGCATGACCAACGAACAGGCGGCTGTGCTGTTCTTCTTCGACTTTTTCGATGTCCGCTGAAGTGAAGAGTTTGTCACTTGTGGCCTGTGCACTGCTAACTAAGTATCAAATTTAACTTCCATGGAACCCGCGACTCCACCTCCCCCTTCCATCAGCGTCATCAGCTCGGTTTCCACCACCACACCCGTTGAGCAGACGCCGGTCGATATCACTCGGCTCATTTACATGCTCTACCAGGATGTGGAGCAGCAGATCAGCCGCTCGGACCTGAAGGCCCAGATCACGCTCAGCACCTCGGCCATTCTCGCGGCCGTGATGACCAATCTCGGACTGGGGGTGAAGACCTGGTCCTTCACCCAGATGAGCCCGCTCGAAATCGCGGCGCTGGCCGCTTATGTTTTTAGCGGGATCTGCCTTTGCTTCGGCATCGGCAATGCGCTTTCGGCCGCTTATCCGCGCTCGCTGGGCAAGTCCGCCACGCCGCTGGCTGATCCGAACCTCTATTTCAGCGCCCATCAGATCCACCTACCGCCAGCGGAGTATTCGCAGCGCTTCTGCGCGCAGACGAATCACGAGGTGAAGCACCGCGTGCTGCAACAGATCCATGCCAAAAGCCGAGTGCTTGAGGCGAAGCTGCACTTCGTGCGTCGCGGCCTACGCATGTTGGTCAGCGCGATGGCTTGCTGGGCCGTGGCGCGGCTGCTGCTGCTGGCCGCCACTGGTGGGCTAGAGGTGCCTGGACAGATGCTGTCAAAGTAGCCTGGGGCGAAAAAATCTGCCCACGGCGTCACGCCGCACGCGGGATCGCCAGAGAAGGGATTGAAGCGGGCATCTGCCCCGCACGAACCCTGACTCTGACGAACCATGAAAACACACATCCTCGGTGCGGCGCTGCTGCTGGCAGCCTGCGCCTCCTTCCCTGCCGCCGCGCAGGTCATCTCCACCTCGGAGTTCTTCGGTGCCACCCCTAGCAGCGCCGTGCCGCTGGGGCAAAGTGTGGCCATCACCGACTCTTACATTCTGGCCGGTCGGCCCACGTCTAAAGGCGAGGTCCTGGTGCTCGATGCGAAAACCGGTGCTCAACGCCGCGTGCTGCGCGCCCCGTTGCCATTGTTTGCCTTCGACGACTTTGGGCAGTCGCTCGCTGCCAGTGGCAATCTGGCGCTGATCGGCGCGCCGATCGTGGATGGCCGGGGTGCCGCCTACCTGATGAACATCAGCAACGGTGCCGTGGTGCGCCGCTTGCAACCCGTGGCCGTGGCCCCCGGCGACAGCTTTGGCATCGCCGTCGCCATGACCGGGCGCTACTTGGTCGTGGGCGCACCGAGCTCAGACGACACCGCCGGGTTGAACCAGGGCGCAGTGTATGTGTTCGACGCGCTGAATGGCAATCTGCTGCACCGCCTGCTCGCGCCAGATGCAGCGGCAGACGACGGCTTCGGCTACAGCGTGGCGGTCAGCGGGCACTATGTTGCCGTCGGCGCACCCAGCAAGAACAGCAGCCGGGGCCGGGCTTATGTCTTCGATGCCGTCACGGGCCAGTCCCTATCCATGCCTGATCCTAGCGGGCTGGCTGTGGGCGATAAATACGGCCATGCCGTGGCACTCAGTGGCAGCAAGCTGCTGGCCGGGGCTCCGAACGCAGGTGGCGGCAGCGGCCTGTTCGTGGTGCAGGACATTCTCACAAGCAGCGGGCTGCACTCTGAAACGTGGGTCGGTGGCTACGGACGGCAGATCGTGGCCCACGGGCGCTTCTTCGCCGTCAGCGCTCCGGCCGCTGGGCTGTCGATGACCAGCCAGGGCATGGTGCGGGTGTTCGAGGTGACGTATCTGAACACTGGCGCGGTGCCCTTCCGCCTGGTGGGCGAATTTATTCAACCTGCCCCAGTCGCGGGCAGCGAGCTGCTCGGCACCAGCATCGCGCTGAACGACGACACCTTGGTCGCTGGCAGCCCGGGCCGCACGAATGTGGCAGCGGTCGTGGGCAGCGTGATGAAGTTCGGCCCGCTCACCTCGCAGCTCAGCACGACGGTGGACACCCCGGGGCATCGGGAGGCGGCGAGTCG
>CAXNNN010000060.1:0-11955 GCA_964203095.1 Verrucomicrobiaceae bacterium
ACTGTGCCATCGGACGCAAGCGCCAGCGTGAAATCGTCACCGGCGCTGACGGCGACCATGGTCTTGGCCGACATGACGCCAGTGCTGCCGATAGCCACTGGGGAGCTTTCGCGAATCGCAGCAGAACCGTCCGCGAGTGTGCCGTTCACGTTGTATCCCCAGCCGACCACGATCCCTGTCGAAGTCACGGCGTGGCCGTGCACTGTCCCCATGCTAATGGCAGTCACGGTCTTGCCCAGCAGGATGCCGCTCGTAACCACCGCCCCCGGCACGTTGCTGTTTGTGTAGTTCCCCTGGCCGAGTTGCCCATTCGTGTTGTGGCCCCAGGTGAAGACAAGGCCGTCTGAGGTCAGCGCCGCAGAAAAGTCGGCACCTGCATCAATGGCGATGACTACTTTGGTCGCCAGCACCCCCGTGGTATCCACGGCGACAGGGGTCTTCCTCTGAAAGCCAGTGCCGTCACCGAGATTGCCATAAGTGTTCCCTCCCCAAGCGAAAACCAGACCGTCGGAACTCAGGGCGAGACTGAATTCAAATCCCGCAGATACAGCGACAATCGTCTTGCCAGACAGGACGCCGGACCTGTCCACAGCCACGGGAGAGAGTCGCGTCGTCAAGGTGCCATCGCCAAGCTCACCTCGGCTGTTGCTACCCCAGGCATAGACCATGCCATCCGAAGTGACCGCCAGCGTGTGACTGCCGGAAGTCGATAGGGCCGTAACGGTTTTCCCTGCCATGACGCCTGACATATCCACGGCGCTTGGGGTCGATTGGTTCACGCTGAGCCATTGCCCAGAGCGCCCGCCAGTCCCCAGCCCCAGGCAAACGGCTCGCTCGCGATTGAAGAGCGAACAGTGGAGGCCAGCAACAGAGCGATCAGCACCGAACAGAGCGCCGACTGTGGCAGCTGACGCCGACAAACGATGAGGTTCAAAATGGGATTCATGGTGGAGAGGCAGAGCGCGGTTCCGACGCGGGAGGATCACAGGCCGAGATTGGCGAAAGGCGTCACGCCAAACGTGTTCGGCGTCTGTAGCGCGGCGATGCCGTTGGTGCCGGGCGCAGGCTGGATCGGGGCCAAGGTATTGCCGCGCAGCGTGTTGCGGATCACGTTGTTTTGATCACTGGCGACCTCAATGCCGTAGCGGCTGTTCCCCGAAGCACTGCATTGGTCGATGGTGTTGCCGTTGTTGCCGAAGAAGCCGGACAATTGGTTGTTCGAGGCCACGCAGTTGGTCAGACGGCAGTGGTCGCTGACATGGAAGCCCTTGCCCTGCGCGATCACGCCCATCGCGCCATTGTCGTCGGCTGTGCAATCCGTGAACAGGCAGCTGTGCGAGACATGGAAGCCATCACCATCATTGCCCTGGGCCACGCAGTTCACGAAGGTGGTGGCGTTCTTGTTGTATTGCGGGTCCATTACGGTCCAGGCCTCCGAAACGAAGCCGTGGTCCTGGCTGTCCCGGGCGGTCACATTGGCCAGCGTGCAGCCATTGCGCACATGCACACAAGAGTCACCACACTCCGAAGCAGCGCTGTTGTGCAGCGCGCTGCCCATGCCCAAGTCGAAGCCCGTGCTGCCACACATCCGCACCGCGCAGCCGCCCACGCTGCTGTGGTGATTGGTCACAATGCCGCAGCCTGCCACGCTCAAGACGGTGCAATCGACCACGCGCCCACTCTGATTCACCTGAATGCCGATGCCGCCAATGCCGCTGGCGCTGCACTGGGAAATGACGGTGGCGTCTGAGCCGTAGATGCCACTGTGCGTGCCCGGAGCGCCGGGGCTGCTCTGCGACCATGGCCCCCTCACTCGGGAACCAGCGATCTGACCGTTTCTGCCCACCTTGATGCCGTAGCCCGACACCTCAGAGACATCCACGCCGACCACCACGCTATCATCTGCCAGCACGACTCACTGGGACCAGTTGCCCCGGACTCGGCCATTGATGACCTTGGTCCGGCGGTAAGTGATGACCGCACCCGTCGCGGAAATGGCGACCGGCCCAGTGATCGTGCCCACGTAGCGGACCTCAAAGCCGCCCAAGTCCAGCATCACATTGTCGGAGCTGATGACGATGTTCTTGTCCAAGTTCTCCGTCAGGTAGTAGCGGCCTGGCGCCGTGAGATTGTAGTAGCCCAGGCTGCCGTTGAGATTGGAGTTGCTCGCGTCGCGGCTGGGGATGTGCTGGCCAGCGTCGATATGCATCAGCGTTTTCATCGACGGAATCGGCTGCAAGCTGGTGTTCAGCGCGCGCTCGCTGGGGTAGGAAAAGGTCGGCCCCGGCGGGGTCAACCGACCCTGGCCAAAAGCGATAGCGGGGAGCCAGAGGGCAAGGGCGACGAGGCCGCTCGATAGCAAAGACGTGGTGCTGCAGGTGGATTTGGTTTTCATGCGAAGGATGCGTTTGCATCCCTCCATGCACGAATGGCCCTCCGAGAGTTACAGCCCGCGCGCAAAAAAGTGTTCAGACACCCTACTTCGCCGGCGGCTCGCCCATCGCCTCCGCACGGTAGCGCAGCGTGCGCAAGCGCCGCACCTCAGCGGTCCGCGTCGGCAGTGGGCGTTGATTCACCTCGCTCAAGTAGTCTTCCATCGTCAGCTTCGACCACGGCGTCAGCACACGCAGCCCGGTGTGGGTAAACATCCAGCCCGCGAACTGCTGCCACTCATCATCCGAATCATCCGCGGGCGATAGTTGTCGGAGCGCGGCTAGGCCGGGATGATCCAGGGTCTCGATCGTGCCCTGCGGCGTCATGCGGCGGGACACATACTGGTCTGCCAGCGACAGGAACCAAGCCGGTGCAGGCGTGGCCGTGGCGGGCGCGATGTCATGCACAAAGACAACGCCGTGACCCACGGAGAAAGCCACGCGCGTGCCCCGATGATTCAGCGCCAGCGAGTTCCCCATGTTCGGCAGCTCGAAAGCCTGGCCGATCAATCCGCGCGCCTGCGTGTCGCCCACCACCACCCGCTTGCTCGCCGCACAGGCAAAGCGGGTGCCATCCCCACTGAAGGCCACCTGCCGGACGGGCGCGCCCAGGCGGAAAGCATCCGTCAGCGGCGTCAACCGGCTCGTTTCCCACACCACTGCCGTTCCATCCGTGGAGCCCGTGAGGAGGGCAGACCCGTCCGCATTGAAAGCCAGCGTGCGCACGCTGCTCTGGTGCAGAGGGGCCAACAGGCCGCGCGCATCCTCCCGCCCGTGCAGCAGACGCACATAGCCATTGCTCATGCCGTAGGCGATGGATTGCGCGCTGCCATGAACCGCGACGGAGGCCAGGCGCTCAGCCTCCGTCTCCATCACTCGTCCGTCGGCAGCCCACCACACCCGCACTCGGCAAGGGCGCAGCTCCGCTGGCGCAGTTGCCCACAGAGCCGCCAGCCCGTCCGCAGACACAGCGGCAAGCGCCCACGCCGTGCCTGGGCTGGCCGCCACGCGGGTGATGGCAGGCCCGCCATCCGTCGGCACTTCCAAAAGCGATCCATCCGCCAGCGCCGCTAGCACCCCGCCCGACGGGGCAGCCGCCATGGCCAGCGCCGGCACCGACCAGCGTGCAACCCCCACCGCGCTGGCCGAGTCGGTGTCCCACATGCCAGCGAGCCCCCGCCCGTGGGTTTCCACCAGCGTCTTGCCATCGGCGCAGAAGGTCGCCGCCGCCCGGCCTGCGCTTGCGACGGCGGCGGGACGCCCGCCATCGAGCACCACGCCGAGCACGGCATCCTGTGGGAGCATGAGCACTTCCAGCGCCTTGCCCAAATCACGCCGCACCGCCAGACACCGCCCCTGCGCACTCATGGCCACAAAGCGGGCGCGCTGCGGCTTGCGCACCGTCACGGCACCCTCGCCCACCTGCCGCCACATGCGCACCGACGCATCCGCATTCACCACCAAGGCCCCATCCGCAGCCCGCGTCATCACCACCTGTTTCACCGTCCCTGCCGACTCCAGCGGTGGCTTGGCATCCGTCCGCGTGGCTAGATCAGTCCAGCGCACCCGCAGATCACGAGCACCGCCCGCCGAGAGCAGCACCGCCTTGCCCTGCGTGCTGCCCAGGGTCAATGCCGACACGGGGCCGTCGTGCAAGCGCGTGGCTGGCAGCTGCTCCTCCACACGCTGGCTGTAGCTCGCCACGTGGCCCAAGGCGTCCGCGGCGGCGACCACGGATGAGTTGCCCAGCGCCGCTAGCGCGGTGATTTCACCTGGCAGTTGCAGCAGCCGCTCATGCCGGTCCGCGGTGCCTACTTGCAGCCGCCAGACCTCCCCATTTTTGCAACCCGCGACGAGGAAGCGCTCCCGCGTGCTCAGCCGCAAATGCGACACCGCCGAGGTGAGCTGCGCGATGCGTTTGGGCGGCAGTTCTGGGTTGGTGCTCAGGAACCACACCGAGCCGTCCGCACAACCGATAGCCGCCAGCTCGGTCACCGTGATCACGGTCAGCGCCGTGACAGCGGCGGGGGCCGTCCAGTGCAAGACGTGGGTCAGATCGGCCACCTGCAGCAGCCGCACGCTCAGGTCTTCCTCCGCCACAGCGAGCACCTTGCCACTGGCCGCCAGTTCCAGCGCCATCACGCGCGCAGTAAGGGCGATTTCTTGGTGCTGCCAGGCCCCATTCCGATGGCGGAAAAGCATCAAGCGCTGGCGACCTTCGGATTGAAACCCCACGGCCAGCGCGTGGGCGCTGGCAGAGACGGCACCCAGACCCTCCACCGTCTCTCCCCATTCGGGCTCCAACGGCAGCGCGGTCTCGACCGGTTGCGGGGTGTCGTCTTGCACCAGCAACATCTGCAAATCTGCGGCGGCGGCCTTGAACTGCGGATCGTGCCGGAGGGCACGCGTGAGGCAGGCAACGGCGCTCTGCACATCCCCCCCCGACTTGAACTGCTGCGCCGTCAGGTAGTCCGCGCGGCTCAGCGTGTGCTGGAGATCGCGCTGCGCTTGCTCCACCTTGGTGTGGGCTTGCTGTTCCTTGAAAAAAAGCACCGTACTTACGGCGAGCCCCGCCACCACCGACAGCAAGGCGATGGTGCCGCTGATCACCAGTGGGCGATGCCGCCGCGCGAACTTCTCCATGACATAGGTCCAAGACGCAGCGCCTGCGAGCACAGGCTCATCCCGCAGGTGCCGCTGGAGGTCCTCTGCCAGAGCCGCCGCGCTAGCGTAGCGGCGCTGCGGATCGCTCTCCAGCGCTTTCATGATGATCGCGTCCAGGTCCCGCCGCTGATTGCTGGTTTGCAGCAGAGGACCGGCCCGTTTGGAGGGCGGTGAGATGTCGCGGGCCACCGGCCAGTGCTGCGATTCATCACGGGCCCGGCGCTCAATCTGCAAAGGCGTGAAGCCGGTAAGTAACTCGTAAAGCACCACACCCAGCGCATACAAATCCGAGCGCGTGTCCACTACCGTCACCCCCCAGGCCGACTGCTCTGGGCTCATGTAGCCTGGCGTGCCCACGGTCTGATGCAGGGAAGTCAGGGGGCCTGTGACCGGCTCATCGCCCAGCGTGACCTCCAGCGCCTTGGCAATGCCGAAGTCGATGATCTTCACCGTGCAGTCCCCGACGCTGCCGAAAGCCAGGAGATTCGAGGGCTTCAGGTCGCGATGCAGCACTCCTTTTTCATGCGCGTGCTGCACCGCCTCACATACGGCGACGAATAGCGCCAGCCGCTCGTGCAAGCCCAGGCTTCCCGCTTGGCAAAAGGTCGTGATCGGCTCGCCACGCACCAGCTCCATGGCGAAAAATGGCTGCCCGTCCTGCGTGCGCCCAGCATCCCACAGGCGAGCTATGCCCGGGTGCTCCATGCGGGCCAGGGTCTGGCGCTCGGTTTCAAAGCGCGCCAGCACGTGCTCCGTCGCCACCTGGGCCTTGAGCACCTTCACCGCCACCTCGCGCCGCACGGGCTCCCTTTGCAACGCGCGATACACGACCGCAAAGCCGCCCTCGCCCAGTTTCTCGATCAACTGAAAGCGCGGCACCTGGGGCAAGCCCACCGCCTGCGGCGGGGGGATGACGGGGGGCTCCAGCGGCTCGTCTGGCCCATCAGTCATTAGGTCACGCAGCAGGCACGCGGGACAGAAGGTCCGCGTACCCCGCCTTTCCAGGGTTGTGTGGCAGATGTCGCACTCAAGCATACCTGTGCTGAACCGAAATGGGGGATCAGTTACCGTAAAGGTTGAGCAAATGCCGCAGTTCGTCGTCCACCTCGGCCGCGCTGCCCACGGTGGCGGCGACGTGCTCGCGCAGGCATTCGCGGAAGCGCTTGCGCAGCCGATGCACGGCCACACGTGCCGCGCCCTCCGTTATGCCCAGCTTGGCGGCTGCCTCGGCGTGCTGGGCGTCCTTGCCATGCACCAGCAGATACTCGCTAAGCACGGCAAACTGCGCCGCCTTGCCCGCGCGGGCGTGCTCGATCTCCAAGTCCTTCAGCGCGTGATCCAGCAGTGCCGCAGCCCAGCGCCGCTCGTAGAACTCGTCAGGTGACAACCCGTCTTCACGCTTTGCGCACACGGCTTCGACCTCCGCCGTGTCGAACTCCACCCGCAGCAGTCGGCCGCCGCGTTTGACCGTGGTTTCAGCACGGTGCCAGTTGGAAATGAAATGCTTCAGCGCCCCCAGCAGGAAGGATCGCAGCCGACCCTTCTCTTGGTCAGCCTTCTGGATGGAGGCGTCCTCCAGCAGGTGAAGAAAGAAGGACTGCGTGACATCTTCCGCCTCGGCCGCGGCCAGGTTATGCCGCCGCGCAAAGGCATAGAGCGGCACCCAATACAGGCGACATAGGGCCTCCAGCGAATGATGCGCCCGCGTGTCTGCTCCCCCCGCCTGGCGAACCTGAGTCCACGGTGTTTCAGGGAACTGGCCTGCCTGAGTGTAGCCTTGGTCCATGCCAGAGAAGTTGAAAGCTAATGGTTGAGTTTTGAGAGGAAAATGCAGCAAAGAAGCCGCTCACCGAAACTATCACGCGCCGAGACCAACGATGCGCCTTTTCTGGCTATGAACCCTCCACTTTTCGTCCTCAGCTCTGCCAACCGATCAGCGGTCGCACTCGCCCATCACGAAGTCCAGCGAGCCTAGGATGGCGACCAAATCGCTCATCATGTGGCCTTTCAGGACCTTGGGCAGGATGCTCAGGTTCACGAAGCTCGGGGCGCGAATCTTCAGGCGATACGGCACGCCGCCGCCCTTGCTATGAATGTAGAAGCCCAGCTCGCCCTTCGGATTCTCAGCGCCGAAGTAAACCTCGCCCGGCGGCACGTCGATGCCTTGGGTGGCGATGATGAAATGGTGGATCAGCTCCTCCATCTTCATGAGCACCTTTTCCTTCTTCGGCAGGAAGCCCTTGCTACTAGCGACATTGATTTCGCCACCTGGGAAATTCTTGATCAGCTGGCGCAGGATGCGGATGGACTGGCGGGTCTCCTCCATGCGGACCAGATAGCGGTCGTAACAGTCGCCCTTCGTGCCAATCGGGATGTCAAACTCATACTGCTCGTATCCGAGGTAAGGATGGTTCTTGCGCATGTCGAACTCCACGCCGGAACCGCGCAGATTTGGACCGCTGAAGCCATATGAGATGGCGTCTTCTCTGCTAATGGTGCCAATGTCCTGGGTGCGGGCGAGGAAGATCGCATTGCGGCTGAGCAGGCCTTCGGTCTCGTCCAACACCGGCTCCAAGCCATCGAGGAACTTGGTCAGGTCGCTCAGGAAATTCGGCGGCAAATCGCGCGTCTGGCCACCGATGCGGGTGTAGCTCGTCGTGAAGCGCGCGCCGGTCAGCTGCTCGGTCAGGTTGTAGATGATCTCGCGCTGCTGGAAGGTGTAGAGGAAGATCGTCATCGCCCCCACGTCCATCCCATAAACGCCCACGCCGAGCAGGTGCGAGCTGATACGGGCGATCTCGCAGCACATCACGCGGATGGCTTGCCCACGCTCTGGCAACTGCCAGCCGAGCAGCTTCTCCACGGCGCAGGCATAGGCCACATTGTTCGCCAGCGGTGCCAAGTAATCGAGCCGGTCCGTGTAAGGCACGAACTGGTTGTAGTGCATGTTCTCGGCGATTTTTTCATCGCCGCGATGCAGGTAGCCCACCACCGGATCAGCCTTGCTGATAATCTCGCCATCCAACTCTAGCACCAAGCGTAAAACGCCGTGCGTGGCCGGATGCGACGGCCCCATGTTCAGCGTCAGCTTCTCGCCGACTAGATCAGTCATGGTTTCCTCGCCTGTTTCCAGGTGCAGCGCGGCCTTGGCGGCTGGGTCGAGCGCTTCGATCTCGCGGGTGACAGTGGGCATGGCGGTCTAAAAAGGGGGACAGGTTCACGTCGAGTATCCTCCCCGGCTCCAGAGCAGCAACCCGATTTTGTGAAAAATTTCACAAGCGGCGCAGGCCCATCGCCAAGTCCGTCTTATAAACCGGCGTCCGCAGCGTCAGCTCGCCACCCGCGTGTTTGAGACGCGAGGCTTGCAGCACGCGGCCTTTCGTGGGCTCGATCCATTCGAGGGCATAAGTTCCCTCAGGCACGTCCAGCTTGAACCAGTTTTCAAACTTGCCGGTATTGAGCGAGGTCTTGTCCTTCCAGTGCTTCTTCAGACTGCGGTGGATGTATGCCACGTAGGCCTTGCCTTCTTGCCCTAGCAACCGCACGGAAAGTGTGTCGGCGCTGCTCTTTTTCTTCACCGGCACAGGCTGCATCTTGAGAAAGTCGAAGCCTTCGATGAAGCGCTTCAAGAAACCCAACTGCTTGCGCAAGGCCATGCTGCCGCCGCCGGGTTGTGTCCGCGGATACTGAAAGGTGCCGTCCTCGTGGCCGACGGTGAAGCTATAGTCCAGGTTGTTGAACAAGGCCCCGCCCGCGAGAATGAAGTCCCAGGCCTCGTTACGGTAGACCTCGTCGGCCCCGCCGCGGAAGCCGGTCTCATTTTCGCCGATGGGCTTGTTGAGCTTCCAGTTCTCCTCCACCACGCTCGGCGGGTAGGTGTAGTGGAAGTTGAAGATGGAAATGTCAGGGCTGGGATCTTTGACCTTGGCGCTGCCGTTCGCGACGTTTTGCGAGATCAGCTTCGGATTCGCATGGTCCTTCTGCGCCTCCGCGATGACACGGGCAATGTGGTGCTGCCACTCCAGCGTGACACCGCCGAAGTAGGGCTCATTGCAAATCTCGTAGTAGACGTTGTCCGCGTCCTTCAACTCCTCGACGATGCGTCTCACAAACCGCTCCTGCACCGCCAGCAAGCCACCGTGGCCGTCCAGCGTGTGCACTTGGTTGAACGCCACCTTGCCCAGGCCGTTGATATTGTTCGCCGCATTCCACGGGCTCAGCGGCCACATCGTCGATTTCGATTTGTCGTCGCTGTTTGGGTAATACGGGCAGAACAACGTGACCTCGACCACCACGCCGCGCTTCGAGGCCTCTGCAACGAAGGCCTTGAAGCGGGTGAAGTAAGCTTCGTTCCAGCCGGTCAGGTCCCACTTGTTGCTGCCGTCCCACGCGCCGGGTTGATCGCTGCGCGCCCACGGCGCGAGGTAGCTCCCCGGCTTCGGCGCGAGGTTGTTCTTGGCGATGTTGAAGGCCCGCTCCGGCTCCAGATACCCGGCACCGCTGAAGGTGCGCGTCAGGTTCAAGCCATCCTTTTCCAGCGCCGCCAGATACTTCACGAAATCAAAGTCCGCATTCAGCACCGTGCCATAATGGTCGGCGGAGGTGATGAGCACCGTCGACTTCCCCCGCCATTCAAAGTAGCGCGGGTTTTCCGGGTGCAGCCGAAGCGTGTCAGCGGCGGTAGCGGTCATCATCATGATCGTGAGCAGGGGGAAAATCAGCAAGCGCATGGCTACTGCATCTACGTTCGTCAATGCCCTTGCCACCACCGCAATATGCAGCGCAGAGTGGCGCATGTCCGAAGACGACCTGCCACCCGTGGAAATGCCGATCACCGGTGAGCTTGATCTGCACACCTTTCAGCCGCGCGATCTGGGCTCACTGCTGCCCGACTACTTCGCCGAATGCCAGACGCGCGGCATTCATTCGGTGCGCGTCATCCACGGCAAAGGCACCGGCGCGCTGCGCGAAGGCGTGCATCGCCTGCTGCCGAAGCTGGCCATCGTCGAAAGCTGGACCTGGCCCGCTGCGGAAAACCACGGCGGCTGGGGCGCTACTTGGGTAAGGTTGAAACCATCACCTCTCTCCACTCCAACTGTCACGCCTAGGTTAGCAGCAATCATCTGAATCACGCATTGGGCGATTTGTGCGATGACTGCATCAGGCACTGTTAAACACGCGAGGACGTTCTCTGTGATGAAGACGCAATAAACAAACTGGTCCTCGTAGTCATAGCAGTTTTGTTCGAGTCTAATAGAGATTCCAAAAATGTAGCTAGCGTAGTAAATGCCCGACAGGCAGTTAGCACTGTCTCTTTCGTCGAAGTCCGATATTCCCAATGATGCATAGAATCTCTTCGCCACTTCTTCGAAACTGCCATCAAGATTGAAGAACAAAATCTCCGTTCGTGTGTATTCCATCAACGAAGCTAGTGGCGGGGTTGGGATTGCGCTATCTCAATGAATCTCCGGCTCGCCTGCGTCGGGACCGTATTGGAGGAAGTCAAAGTCCGCGCCTTCGTTCGCTTGCGTGACGTGCTCGACGTAGAGCTTGCCATAGCCGCGACCGAAGCGTGTGGGCTTGGGTTTCCATTCGGCTTTGCGGCTGGCGAGTTCTTCGTCGCTGATCAGCACGTCAATCCGACGCGCCTTGAGATCGAGCTTGATGAGGTCGCCAGTTTTAACAAGTGCCAACGGACCTCCCACTGCTGATTCGGGCGCGACATGCAGCACGCAGGTGCCGTAGCTGGTGCCGCTCATGCGGGCGTCACTGACGCGAACCATGTCGCGCACACCTTCTTTGAGCAGCTTTTTCGGCACGGGCAACATGCCCCATTCGGGCATCCCCGGCGCACCGACGGGACCCGCGCTGCGCAGCACGAGCACCGTGTCCTTGGTCACGTCGAGATCAGGATCATCAAGGCGCTTCTTGAGGTCGTTGTAATCGTCGAAGACCAAGGCTGGCCCCGTGTGCTGGAGCAGCGCCGCATCGACCACGGCTGCGTGTTTGATCACTGCGCCGTTGGGGGCCAGATTGCCATGCAACACCGTGGTGCCGCCGTTGGTGTCGATGGCGGTCGCGGGCGTGCGGATGACATCTTCATTGATGATGCGGCACTCGCTGATGTTCTCGCCTAAGGTCTGTCCATTGACCGTGATCGAGTCGGTGTGCAGCAGCTCGCGCATCCCATTCAGCAAGGCGCGCAGACCACCGGCCGCGTAGAAGTCATCCATCAAATACTTGCCGCTGGGCCGCAGGTTCGCTAGCAGCGGCGTGGCTTGCGACAGCTCGTCAAAGCGCTCCAGTGGCAGCTTGATGCCGAGGCGTCCGGCCATCGCGACGAGATGCACAATCGCGTTCGTGCTGCCACCGAGCGCCATGTCCACCTTGATCGCATTGTCGAAGGATTCCTTGGTCACGATGTCGCTCGGCTTCAGGTCGTTCCAGATGTTCTCGACGATCTGCCGACCGACGGCGGAAGCCATGCGTGAATGAGCAGAGTCCACCGCCGGAATGGAGGCTGCGCCGGGCAAGCACATACCCAGCACTTCGGCCATGCTGGTCATGGTGCTGGCCGTGCCCATGGTCATGCAGTGGCCCGGCGAACGCGCGATGCCGTCCTCAATCTCGCACCACGATTGGTCGCTCAGATTCCCCGCACGTTTTTCGTCCCAATACTTCCACACGTCGCTGCCACTGCCCAGCGTCTCGCCATTCCACAGGCCGCGAATCATTGGGCCGCAGGGCATGTAGATCGCCGGCAGATTCATGCTGAAGGCACCCATCAGCAGCGCGGGCGTGCTCTTGTCGCAACCGCCGAGCAACACCGCGCCATCGAGCGGATTCGCGCGCAACAACT
>CAXNNN010000061.1:0-11927 GCA_964203095.1 Verrucomicrobiaceae bacterium
TGCCCGCGTTGTAGGGCAGCAGTTCGGCGTATTCGGCACAGCCTTCGACCGCCCACTGCGGGATGTAAGGCAGGTAGTCGTGCATCATCTGGTGCGTAATCTCATGCACCAGCGTGTCGTTGCTGTAGTGGTCATCCTTGGTGTAGCTCTTGCCCAGGCGCTTGATGCCCAGGCTCTCGAAGGGGATCTTGAAAATCTTGTCTGCCGTGGAGTAGACGCCGCCCGAGTTCGTGGGGCCACCGGCCTGGATGTAATCGTCGCGCGTCTCATACAGCGCGGCCTGATAAAGCTCCATGCCTTCGGGCGGGCGACAGGTGATACCCCAGGGCAGTGCCCCGACCAGACGCTTCGTCGCTTCGAAGGTGCGTGCGACCTCGTTCATCAGGCTGGGTAAAAGGTTGCCCTGTGAGGTGTATTCAAAGCCCTCGCTGCGATACACAAACTTCCGCGTTGCCGCGTCCGACGACGCCAGCTTGACCTCGATCGAGGCCGAGGGCACCAGCACCAAGTCGGGCCACTCGCGCTTCGGTGCAGGTGGTGGCTGAGTGCGAACCAGCGTCTGATCTTCCTCACTGAGCCGCTCCAGCGGCACCTTCACCACCTGGCCAGTGCTCAGCTTCAGCGCCACCTGACCAGCTTCAAATCCGGTAAACACAGCCTCCACCTTGCGCCCGTCACGGCTGGTCCAGGTGCGAAAGCCACGGTTCTGTCCATGGGCGGACACCAGCAGTAACAACAGTGACAGTGAAATCGGGAGGAGTAGCTTCATGCAATCATACTCCAATCGTTAGCATGAAGCGCCGCCGCGAGTAAAGAGCCGATACCTAGCCTTTTGCTGATTGGGCATTTCTGCCAGTCGAGCTAGCATCCGCCCCCTTGGCCCTCTACTCCGTCCAGCCCGGCGACTAGCCGATGAAGATCGATCGCCAAGAAGTTCGGCATCACCTTCGACCGATTTAGCGCCATGAATCCTGGTCTGTGTGTGGACACGCAATGCCATGTCTTGCAGGTCGACCAAATGGTGAATGGCCGGGGCAGTGGGCTACGCTCCCGTCGCTCAACTCCAGCCGCAGCCCGTCTATCAACCCCAACCCGTGAAGACCGGCGCGCAATCACTGGCCGTTATCACCATCCGAATAGGAAAGACAAGCCAAGCACAGACGCCCTCTGCCGAAGCGGGTTCAATCACGTCCGAAACGATTCTGCGCGAAGCTCAAGAGAGAGTAACGCGAGCGCTTGAAGATGACAAGTCAAAGAGCAGCACTTCAGGCACTTCACACTGCCTCTCCCCCGTACGCCGCATGGAGCTGGTCGAGAACCGGCTGGCTGTGGTGCTCAATCAAGACAGCGAGCAGGCGCGGAAGTTTGTGGAGCTCGCCAATCATCGGTTAACGCGCTTGAAGTCGCACGATGTTGGCGTGCCCGTGCCGAAGTCCAAGGCAGAGCTGGACAAGCAGCAAGCGCGCATGGTGCAGTCTAGGCGCGTTGGCGTGCGGAGCAACGGGCGCGCTCTGGCACGGTGCCGGGTGACTACGACGGCGCGGATGGTCTGCCGGGCAGGTTCTTCCGTGGCAACGGTAAGCCTGACCAGGTGGCGAAGGAACTGCACAGCATGGGCATCATCAAAGGGGATGGCATGGAAGACCTATGGGCAGCGATGGGCAAGATGCTGAACGAGTTACCAACGAACAAAGCCGATACGCAGAAGTATCGCGAGCAACTGCGCGAGGCTAGACAGAATGCGAGTATCTGTCAGCCGCCATGCACCCGGATGTCACCCCGCAGCTAGGCCTCGTCTAGGTGGTAGTGTCGTGACTGGAAGCGTTGCGTCCCGCTGGCTGGAGCGCTTTCCGCCAGTGGCCCCACCACCGAATCAGTTGTATTCCCCGGCGTGGCGTGCTCTCATCCGCCTCCTTTTTTGCGTCCCTAACCTCTGATCCCCCCTCACGCCCATGTCACTGCTCATCGCCGGCACCGTCGCTATCGACAACGTCATCACCCCCACGGAAAAGCAGGAGGGATTGCTCGGCGGGTCGGCGGCGTATGCAGCGCTGGCGGCGAGCATTTTCTCCCAGCCGGTGCACTTGGTCGGGATCATCGGGCATGACTTTCCGAAGCCGCACCTGGACCTGCTGACCAGCCGGGGCATCAGCCTGGACAACGTGGAGCGCAGCACGGGCGAGAGCTTCACCTGGACCGGCGAATACTTCGCCGACATGAACACGCGCACCACGCACAAGGTCGGCATCAATGTGCTGGAAACCTGGTTGCCGAAGGTGACGGACGCGACGGCGAGCGAGATCAAGATCGCGGTGCTGGCGAACATGAGCCCAGACAACCAACTGCAAACCCTGGAACTGTGCTCGAAGGCCGACTTCGTGATCGCGGACACGATGGACCTGTGGATCAGCATCGCCAACGAGCGCCTGCATGAGGTGCTGAAGAAGATCGACCTGCTGGTGATCAATGACGGCGAGGCCAAGGAGTTTGCCGCCACGACGAACCTGATCGAGGCCGGTCGCAAGCTGCAAGCCAAGGGGCCGAAGTTCGTCATCGTGAAGCGCGGCGAGCACGGCAGCTACCTCTTCGGCGAAGGCGCGCAGGACTTCTTTGCCTGCTCGGCCTATCCGCTGCCTTCCGTCTTCGACCCTACGGGCGCGGGCGATTCCTTCCTCGGTGGTCTCGCCGGTTGGTTGGCCGCGAATGGCAAGACGAAGCCGACCTTTGAAGATTTGAAGACCGCTGTGGTGCACGGCAGCGTGGTGGCCAGCTACACCTGCGAGGCCTTCAGCACCCGCCGCCTGCAAGACGTGTCCGCCGTCGATGTGGCTGGGCGCTTGGCCGAGTTGCGCGGTTACACGGCGTTTGTGTGAGGTGGGGTGGAGATAGCACAATCTCCGCGCTTGAGCACGGTTCGTGTTGGGTGCGTCGCATTTCTCATGTTGGCGGCGTTTGAGCGCCGAAGGTGCGGCCTATCTCAGCCTGGGGCGTCGCCCCAGGTAAGGGGTGTGTTTGCCAGAGCCCTGTAGGGGAGAGCGATCATTGCCGCACAAGATGGGGCGCGCTTTCAGCGCTTCGCCCATGCTTGGCACGTTGACCTGGCACGTTGACCTGGGGCGTTGCCCCAGGCTGGGATGGATCAGGCCTTTGGCCCATTGTGGCGAAGGGCACACTGAGGGAAGCAAGGCCATGGCATCTTCGCCCCTCACCCCTTCCCCTCTCCCGCAAGCAGGAGAGGGCGAACACGCTGGGAAACGTCAATAGCCAAAGACGAAACGAAGCACTGCTCCTGGGATTGAACTTGTTTCAACATCGGGCTGCGACTCATCCCGTCGTGTTCGCCCTCGCCCATGAAATGGGAGAGGAGAAGGGGTGAGGGCAGTGCTCCGAATATCCTTGCCGCTCTACACCGATAACTCCAAGCGCGCGGCATACGCGCCGTCCAGGCCATCGCGATGCGGCAGGGACTGCTTGGTTTCGGCGAGCTTCAGCCGTGGTTCGGCGGCGAGCGCCTTCTGCACGACTTGCTCGTTCTCTTCGGCGTCGATGCTGCATGTGCTGTAAACGATGGCACCGCCGGGCTTGAGCACGCCGACACTGTTCATGAGCAACTGGAACTGCACGGCGGCGAGTTCAGCGAAGTCGCTCTCGCGCAAGCGCCAGCGGACATCGACACGACGACGGATGACACCGGTGTTCGAGCACGGCACATCGAGCAGGATGCGGTCAAACTTCTTGTTCTCGACAGGGCCACCGGGCTTCTCGATCCAGTCATGCGTGATGCTGGTGACGTTGTTCACGCCGAGGCGCGACAGATTGCCCATCATGCGCTCCAGGCGCTTGCCCGAGGAGTCGGTGGCAGTGATCCGGCCATCGTTGCGCATCATCTGCGCCATCAGCGCGGTCTTGCCGCCAGGGGCGGCGCAGACATCCAGCACGGAGTCGCTAGGGGTCGGATTCAGCAACTCCGGGGCCATGGCGGTGCTGGGGTCCTGCACGTAGCAGGCACCGGCGGCAATGGCTTCGCGTGGGGGCGACTCGACGCTGAAGAAGTCATCGCCGTGGTCATCCAGGAAGGAGAATACCGGGCGCTTCGGCATCAGTCGATTGATGCGCACGTAGATCGGCGCAGGCTGTTGATTCCAGTGGCAGAGCGCGGCTGCTTCCGTCTCGCCGAATTGCTTTACCCAGCGGCGCACCAGCCAGTCTGGCTGAGAGAAGCGGATGTGCAAAGGCGCGGTCTCGCGCACGGCGTAGAGCGCATCCTTCTCACGCAGCGCACGGCGCAGCACGGCATTGACCAGGGCACCGGCGCGGCCGGCGTGCTCCACGGTTTCATTGACGGCCGCGTGCGGCGCCATGTCGAGAACGAGGAGTTGCACCAGGCCCAGGCGAAGCGCGGCGAGCGTCTCGCGATCCAGTTCTTTCTTGTCGGTGAGCAGCTCGGCCCAGCGGTCCAGCAAATTGCGATGACGCAGGACGCCATAGACGAGGGTTTGCAGCAGCGCGGTGTCGCGCGACGATAGCTCGCAGTCGTTGCTGGCCTCGTCGATGAGGGCAGCGGCGTAGTCTTCGCCTTTGCTCCACTCAAAGAGGACGTCGAGCGCCAGCTTGCGCATGGGGCGTTGTTTAAAGGACGGCGGTGGGCGGCGGTGGGGGCGCATGATGTTTTACTCGGTGCGCTCGGCGACGATACCACGTCCGATGCCCCGATACTGGAAGCCAAAGTTAGCAGCGGCGACGGGGTCGAGCAGATTCCGCCCGTCGAAGATGAGCGGAGTGCGCATGACGCCTCGCAGTTCATTGAGATCAATGGCGGCGAACTCCGGCCACTCGGTGGCGATGATCAGCGCCTCGGCGTCCTTGGCCGCAGCCATCGCGCTCTCGGCGAACTCGATCTTGTCGGCAAAGGGCAGTTCCTTGGCTTTCTCCATGGCCTTGGGGTCAAAGGCCACGATGTTTGCGCCCTCGGCGACCATCTTCTCGACGAGGCTGATCGCGACGGAGCTGCGCACGTCATCGGTGTTGGGCTTGAAGGCGAGGCCCCAGACAGCGAGCTTCTTGTCCTTGAGCACCCAGAGTGCCTCGCGGATGCTGTCCAGGAAGCGCTCGAGCTGGCGCTTGTTGATGTTCTCGACCTCCTTCAGCAGGCTGAAGGGCGTGCCCAGTTGCTCGGCGATGGCGATGAAGGCCGCGATGTCTTTGGGGAAGCAGGAGCCGCCGTAGCCGAGGCCAGCATTCAGGAAGCTGCGGCCAATGCGCTTGTCGGTGCCGATGCCGTCCGCCACCTTCAGCACGTCAGCGCCGGAGGCTTCGCAGATTTCGGATAGCGCATTGATGTAGCTGATCTTCAGCGCCAGGAAGCTATTCGCGGCGTGCTTAATGAGTTCAGCACTGGCGATGTCGGTGACGAGCACGGGCGCGACGAAGGGCTCATACACCTTTTGCATGGTGGCCAGGGCGCGGTCGCTATTGCCACCGATGACGATGCGGTCCGGCTTCATCAAATCCTCCACCGCACTGCCTTCACGCAGGAACTCGGGGTTGCTCACCACGTCGAACTCGACGCCTGGCTTCGCATACCGGCGGATGGTCTGGGCCACGCGCTCGCCGGTCTTGACCGGGACGGTGCTCTTGTCCACGATCACGCGATAGGAGTCGAGATACTGCGAGATCTCCCGCGCAACCTTTTCGACAAAGCTGAGGTCCACACTGCCGTCGGCCTGTGGTGGGGTCGGGACGGCGATGAAGATGACCTCGCCATGCTCCACGCCTTCTTCCGTGCTGGTGGTGAAGCTCAGGCGATTCGACGCCACGTTCTTACGCACCATCGGCTCCAGCCCAGGTTCATAGATCGGAATGCGACCTTCGCGCAAGGTTTTCACTTTCTGCTCGTTATTATCGACGCAGAGCACCTGATGGCCGACTTCGGCGAAGCAAGCACCGGTGGTAAGCCCGACGTATCCAGAGCCAATGATGGTAAGTTTCATAGGAGGGTGTTTTTGAAGGTTGGGGGTGAACGCGACCATACCCGCCCCGGCAGCCAGGGCAAGCTGTGTGACGAAATCATGCAACCTCCGCTCCCTAGTCGAGCAGGCCCTGACTCTTCAACCACTCGCCCAGGCGGGTGTGCCACTCATTCACCGGGTCGCCATTGTGCTTCATGCCATAGCCGTGACCGCCCTTGCCATAAATATGCAACTCGGCGGGGATGCCTAGTTTCTTGTATTCCAGATAAAGCAGCGCGCTGGCCGAGGCACTGATGCGGTCATCGTTGGCATGGATGAGGAACACGGGGGGAGCGTCCTTGGTCACTGCGATCTCGGGCTTCAGAACAAAGTTATCTTTGTCGTCCACGAGATACGCGGGGTAGACCGGGACCACGAAGTTCGGCTTCGCATCCACATCCACCGCCGGGTCCGCCTTGAACGTCCGCTCGTTCGGGTGCAGCGCTGTCATCACGCAAAGATTGCCGCCTGCGCTGAAGCCGAGAATGCCAATGCGGTCCGGCTTAATGCCCCATTCCGCGGCGTGCTTCCGCGTTAGGCTCATCGCACGTTGGGCATCTTGCAAAGGCGCGGCGCTGGGGTTCTCCTTGTCGCGGCGAGGCACGCGATACTTCAGCAGCACGCCGGTCACGCCCAGCGTGTTCAACCACTCACAGACCTGCGAGCCTTCGTGCTCATACGCCAAGATGTTGTAACCACCGCCAGGGCAGACGACGACCGCGGTGCCATTCGGCTTCTCCGCTTTGAAAACAGTCAGCATCGGATCGCTGACATTGCTGATGCGCAAGACGCCATCCTTCTCGCCCTTCACCGCTGTCTCGGCCTCGATGGTCACCTTTTCTGGCACGCCTTCCGGCCAGAGTTTGAGCGTGGTCTGTTCTGCCGCCTGAGCAGCGACCAACGAGAGAATCAGCAAGGAAGAAGCAAGAGAGCGCATGAGCAGCACCTAACGCAGACGACGTTCTGGTTTTGTCAGGCAAGTCTATCTGGGCGGAAACGGCGGAGCTTCGAATGGATTCGGGGGCGGACCGCTTCTCATGCCACCGGGAGGGCCACCACCGGGGCGACGACCTCGGTCTTGCTGACCACCGCCCGGAGGTCCACGGCGGCCACCAGGGGGGCCGCCGCCCCCTTTCTCAAAGCTTGCATCAGGCGTGCCCTTCCACTGGCGCGAGAGCTGGGGGAACTCGGCGGTGATGCAATAAAAGAAGGTGCCTTCGGGATACTCGGGCGTCACGCCCATGCGGCCATTGCACTCGTCCAGATCGCCACTGCCGGCGACGTATTCATAGTCGGCGGTGAAGGTGCCATCGTGCTTGCCTTGCGGACCATTAGGGCGGTTGCCAGCTTTCACTTGGTAACTGCTGCGCATGACCTTCAGCGGACTGCTGGCATTTATCGGATCGCTATGCGCGTAGCTGGTATAGATGGGGAAGCCATCTGCCGCATAGCCAACGAGGCGCATCACCTTGCCGTCGCCGCCGAGGCTGACGATCAGTCCCGTGGGCAGTCCGTGATAGTGATAGGCTCCGGTGGGCTGCACATGCGCATGGCTGTCATCCAGCCCGAGATTGATCTTGCCCGACATGGCTTCATAGACCCAGCCCGTGCTCGGATCATAGTTCCAAAACTCCGCTGTTCCGGGCTCAAAAGGCACGCCATTCACGGCCACGCCGAAAAACGCCCGTCGGCTGCCCGTCGGCTGCGCGGCAATTTCTGGCTTCGCGGGGACGCGAAAGGTGTAGCTCTGTGCGCTGATCGTGTTGGGGTTGTTGCGATTGGGGAAGCGCCCAGGGTTGTGATTGGGAATGCCGTTCGAGGCAATGACACGCTGGTCTTGATCAACCGTGATGCTGATTTGTGGCACATCGCGTGCGAGCACGAAAAGAGGAAGGCCGGTGAGAAAAATGAGTCGCTTCATCAAAACATCCTGACATGAGAGTGTTAAGGAAAGATGAGCGCGGATCAAAAATCGCGATGAAAGTGAGTTCGTGCAGGACATTTGCTTCACCAGAAATCTTTTGCCCGATCCGCATCGTATGCGAAATGACGCCTTCTCATGGCGTTCCATCCGCCCTCAAACCCAGCCACACGACCTATTCACGATGAGCATTCCGCATCTTCCCGCCCTTCGCCGAGGCAACCCCTATGAATCTCTCGACAAAGTTCAGGTCAAAGACCATCTGACCGGCGAGTTGATGGCGGAGGTATCCCAAGTCGGTGCGGGTGTGTTGCGCAAGGACTTGGCTCGCATCGGCGAGGCTCGCGAGGCCTTGAAGAAATTCACCGTCGAGCAACTGATCGCCATTAGCAGCAAGGCGGGTGATCTGTTCATGAACGGCACCTTGCCCGTGGGCGACAAAGGGCACACACAGACCCCAGACCAATACGTCGCCACCCTTTCCCGCACCAGCGGCCTGCCGCATGTGATGGTGCAGCGCAACATGGTCAAAATCACCTTCGCACTACAGAATATGCGGATGATCCTGAATGGCCTCACCCGTGGGCTGGACCTCAGCGTCATTGATCGCGGTTTTGGTGAGCAGGCAGGCTGCCCCGTGGCCTACTTGGCCACGACGAAGGGCCTCGGTCTGGTCATGCCAAGCAATTCGCCCGCCGTGAACTCGCTCTGGCTGCCGTCCATTGCGCTGAAGATTCCAGTCATCATTAAGCCCGGTCGTGAGGAACCCTGGACTCCCTATCGTCTGGTGCAGGCCTTCATCGCTGCGGGCGCTCCGGCAGAAGCCTTTGGCTTCTATCCCACCGATCACGAAGGCAGCGGCGAGGTGGTCAAGCTCTGCGGTCGCAACCTCGTCTTTGGCGATGTGGCCATGGCCAAGATGTATGAAGGCAATCCGCGTGTGCAGGTGCACGGCCCGGGCTGGAGCAAGATCATCATCGGTGAAGACAAGATCGAGAACTGGCGCGAATACATTGATGTGATCGTGGAAAGCATCAGCGCCAATGGCGGTCGCTCCTGCATCAACGCCAGCGCTGTGCTGGTGCCGAAGTATGGCAAGGAAATCGCCGATGCTATCGCTGCCAAGGTTGGCGCTTATGAGCCCTCTGCCCCCGAAGATGAGGGTGCCAAGCTGTCCGGCTTCGCCAACCCGAAGATGGCCGACTACATCGACAGCGCTATCGACAGTGACTTGAAGACACCTGGTGCTGAGGACATGACCGCGAAATATCGGAATGGTCCGCGCAAAGTCATCCACAACGGCGGCACTTACCTGCGCCCAACGATCATTTATTGCAGCAGCACCGACCACCCGCTTTTCAATCGTGAGTTCCTCTGCCCCTACGCCAGCGTGGTCGAGGTGCAGCAGAAGGACATGCTGTCCAAGATCGGCTACAGCCTCGTCGTCACCGCCATCACGGCTGACAATGCGTTCATGGACGAGCTGATGGAATGCGAATTGATCGATCGCCTCAATATCGGTCCGATCAGCACCATGAAGATCAGCTGGGACCAGCCGCATGAAGGCAACATGTTTGAGTTCCTGTATAAGCGTCGGTCGATTGACTGCGCGTAGGCGACACACTGGCAGCTTCAGGCCAACAAGATTGGCCTGAAGCTAAACCCAGAGATCTGGGGCGCTGCCAAAGACCATCTCATACCAATTACATTGGATGAGGTGGTCTTTATTGCGTAGTGATCAACCGTGCCGATGTCTGGCCCAAGAGTCTTTTCGCTTGGCGGTCAACAGTCCGAGAATCACGGCGGCGTAGATTTGGATGCCGGGTATTTGAAGCGGGAAATCCACTGCGGCATGAAGGAGTAGCCCTGCCAGAGACATCGACAAACCAATGTAGAGTGGGTTTGAGGGACTTTCATGAACCTCTCCCCATCGAAGGCGGCGGCTCAGGCATCGCCACGCATTGCGCAACCCCTCAAAGAAAAGCAGCCCCCAGGCCAGCAGGCCAAGGGCACCCCATTCAATGACCGTCTGAAGGTAGTCATTGTGTGCAAATTTCCAGCGGATGCCTTTGAGCCAGCCCGCTTCGGCAGCATGGTGCTGGAACACGGCATCAAATGTGCCAGGGCCAAAACCGAACAGCCCAGCTTTTTGCACAAGAGGCATGCTCAGCACCGCCACCTCAGCCCTGGAGTCCATCTTGTCGCGGGCAAGGTAGGAAGACCATCGGGCCAGTGATTCATCCCAGTCCAGCCAAGCCACGGCACCGCTCAGGGCTGAAATCAGTAACACACTCCATAGCAGGGGTCGGCGCCAGCCTTGCGTGCGCACCGTGCCTGGCAATCCACAGACCGCCATCGCCGCATAGCCCGTCAACAGCAAGGCCAGCATGAAATGGCCAGCTTTTGAGACGTTGAGCAGTAGTCCCAGCATTGTCACAGCTGCAAAGGCAATCCACACCGCGCGCAACAGATGGTTGCCGTTATGCCTGAAATTGGCATGAGCAAGACCTACCATGATCGGCCACACCATGTTCAAAAACACAGCGGCATTGCCATGATACCAAAAGGTCGAGAACGCATTCACCGGAGGGGGCCAAGTGGGCCAGATACGCCAGGGGTCGCCCGATATCTTCTGATAGACGCCGAAGATGGCAAACCCAGCTCCGGCGATACAGATCGCCATCATCAACGCTCGTGACCAAGTTCGATGCCTGGCGACATCACAAGTCAACAAAAACATCCCGATGAGCGCTGTGACCCTCATCATCATGTTCTGTGACGCATCAACGTCAACGCTGCCAGGAAGCCAGGAAACAAAGGGCTCAAGCGGCACAAACTCCCAGTAGTCGATGTCATGAATCGAGTGGGCGTTGAAACACAATAGCCAGCCCATCAGCAAGAGCGCTGCCGCCGCATACAGCGTCAGTCTCGGCGCGGAGGGCCTGCAACGCCGAATGGCCAACTCGACCAACCAAGCTCCTGAAGCCGCGAGACCAAGCGTGGTCAGGATGTCCCGCGACCAAGGCTCTGTTCCGCCATAGAAGATGGGAGAGCAACCAATGCTGACGATCAGAATCAGTGCGGAAATGCTAAATGGACTACCCATAACTCGATGTCGGAACAAAACTCTAATATTGTTGTGGGGCAGCCCCAACCTTGGCATACAGCAACGTTGTCATGCTTGACGCCAGCGAAAACGATGGAGAACAAACAACCACGTCTCCTGTTTGGCCCGGCTCGCTCCGAACTCAGGGTGCCCGCAGCAACGGGCGTCTGAACAGAATATGCTGACGAATAAACAAGGTTAACTGAAGTTTCTTATTGCGAACCTGCACCGCCCGTTCACCTGCCTGTCAAAGTTGTAACTCGATATGCTCAAGCAATTTATTTATATTCGACTATGTTAACAGGGTAGCTGCTGCTAATGGTGAAGGGAACTTCGCCACCCTGGCATTTACGCCTCCCGCAACTCCGAAAACGCCAAACAAAACAATTTCCATGGCACAGAAATTGCATATCGTTCACTAGCAAAGCAAAGTTCATCTACTATGAAAACATTGATCGCAGCCTTGATATCTGCCGCCTTTATATCGGCGGCAACACCCGTCTGTCTCGCCGCCCCGCTCGCCCGGGTGATCAGTGCCACGGGGAACGTTACCGTTGATGGAAAGGCACTCGCCAAAGGGGACACAGTTGCTGTGGGCAAGAAAATTGTGACTGATGGGACGGGCGCTGCATTGATCGGTTTGGCGTCAGGGCAGTATTGCTTCATCAGCAAAGATACATCTGCTACAATTTCCGATCTTAAAATGGGGAGCTCTGGAGAGCGGATTTCCACGGTGAATGTCGAGAAAGGCTCCGTGAACTCAGACATCCATAAGCCAAAGAGTGGGGCCAGTCAGCACACCATCGTCACTCCTTTTGGCGACTTGAAAGCCAAAGGAACCGCCTGGGGAACCAGTGTTGGCTCGACTTTGGTAGCTGTTAGCTACATCGGA
>CAXNNN010000062.1:0-11731 GCA_964203095.1 Verrucomicrobiaceae bacterium
GCCAACAAGGCTGGTGGGATATGTATGTTGGCCCAGGCAAGGCGGTGGATACGACGCGTTATTTCGTCGTGTGCGCGAACTGGTTGGGCGGTTGCTACGGCACCACGGGCCCGGCCTCCATCGACCCAGCGACGGGCCAGCGCTACGGCAGCAAGTTTCCCTCCGTGCGCACCAGTGACGTGGTTCGCTCGCAGGCAGCGCTGCTGGATCACTTGGGCGTGGGCAAGCTGCACGCCGTGATCGGCTCTTCGGTGGGCGGACTTTTGGCGATCAACTTCGCCACCCTTTACCCTCAACGTGTGAATATCGTGGTTCCGGTGGCGAGCGGTCCGCGCACGACGGTGCTGACGCGCTTGACCTTGTTTGAGCAGGTGCTGGCGATTGAAAATGATCCGCACTTCAAAGGCGGTGACTACTACGACGGCGCGGCCCCTGAGTACGGATTGGTGCTGGCACGCATGATCTCGCACAAGACCTTCGTGCACTTGGATGCGATTGAAAATCGCGCCCGTGGCGAGGTGCAGCAGAATAGCGATCAGCTCGCGTGGTATCGCGTGGGCCACAACGTCGAAAGCTACATGCTGCACCAGGGCAAGAAATTCGTGAAGCGCTTCGACGCGAACACCTACCTGCGCATCGCCGACATGTGGCTACGCTTTGACCCGCTGCGCGATGCGAAGGTGCTCGACTATGAGGCGCTGTTCGCTCGGTCGAAGGCGGCAGAGCATCACTACCTCGTCTTTAGCATCGACAGTGACTTCTGCTTTTACCCGGAGGAGCAAGCCGAACTCGTCAGCCATCTGGAAAAGGCGGGCGTGTCGAACATGCACATCACCGTGCATAGCAGCAAAGGGCACGACTCCTTCCTGCTAGAGCCTGACCTCTACACGCCGCATCTCGTCTATGCGCTGCAAGGCCGATGGGGGAAGACCTTGGATCGTGACGTGGTGGAGTGATGGCGCATCCAAGGCGCTGCTTTCGCATTGGACACCCGACCGCGCTGAGGTCAATGCTACTGGCATGAAGGATGACTTTGATTTCGTGGTGATCGGTGGCGGCAGCGCAGGCTATGCGGCAGCGAGGACCGCCGTTTCGCAAGGGTTGAGCACGGCTGTGATTGATGGCGCGGAAACGCTGGGGGGGCTGTGCATTCTGCGCGGGTGCATGCCCAGCAAGGCCTTGATCGAGTCGGGCAATCGAAACCTCAGCATTCGTCGTGCATCAGAGTTTGGCTTGCAGGCCTCGGCTGCGGGAGTCGACGTGAAAGCGATCCGTGATCGCAAGCGGGTATTGATTGATGACTTCGCTAGCTATCGACAGGGGCAACTGCAAGATGGTCGTTTCACGTTGGTTCGTGGTCGTGCGCAGTTCACGGGCACCCATGAGGTGAAGGTGGCACTGCGAGATGGTGGTGAGCAATCGATCGGCTTCAAGACGGCGTGCATCGCGACGGGTTCATCGGTGCAGATGCTGCCTGTTCCAGGGCTGGCGGAGGCCGGCTTCTGGACCAGTGATGACATTCTGGATGCCGACTCGCTGCCTGCCTCATTCATTGTTATAGGCGGCGGTGCCATCGCTCTGGAAATGGCGCATTACTTGGAAGCGATCGGTCGCCGCGTGACCATCGTGCAGCGCAGTGCAGGCCTGCTGAGCACCTTGGACCCGGAGTGCGGTGAGGTGGTGATGGAGGCCTTCCGCAAGCGCGGCATGACGGTGTTAACGGATACGAAGATGCTCGCCGTAACCAAGACCGCTGAGGGCAAATGCATAACCATTGAGCACGAAGGTCAGACGATCCAAGCCGAGGCTGAGGAGATCCTTGTCGCGGCAGGGCGCGTGCCCTTGATCGAGGCGCTGGGCTTGGGTGATGCAGGCATTGAATCGCTAAACAAGAAGATCGCTGTGCAGCCCACCATGCAGACCACGCTGCCACATGTCTTCGCTGCTGGGGATGTTTGCAGCGCTCTCGACGTCGTGCACATTGCCATTAAGCAGGGAGAGATCGCCGCGATGAATGCTGCGGCCTTGATCAAGGGCGAAGCTGTGAATCGTGAGATGGACTACCGTATGACTTTGTTCGGCGTGTTCTGTCACCCCCAGGTGGCGGGTGTGGGCGCTACGGAGGCCAGCCTGAAGAAGGCGGGCGTGCCTTATCTCGCTGCGAGCTATCCGTTTAATGATCATGGCAAAAGCATGGTCATGGGCGAGACCGAGGGATTCGTGAAGCTGCTCACTCACAAGCATACGGGTGAGATCCTGGGCGGATCAGTGGTCGGGACAGAGGCGACGGAACTCATTCACGAGGTCGTGGTCGCCATGAGCTTCCGCAGCACAGCGCGACAGCTTGCGTTGATTCCGCACTATCACCCGACCCTCAGCGAAATCTGGACCTACCCTGCGGAAGAGCTGGCTGACGCCGTCGACTAAACATGCCGCTGCGACCGGCCAGGAATGAGGGAAAGTGATCACGTCAAATTGTTCACAGAAATATTGACACCTATTTTGGACGGCGCTTATATTTCAGGGCGATGCTCAAGCAAATTATCGGTCAGTCCCTCAGTTCTGCGGATCGCGAAGAAAAACGCGTTGATCCAGCTCCGGCACCTGTGGCCGCAGTTGACCGTGCGCCCATCCTGTCGTCCGCTCCAACCATCTCTCAACCTCAACGTTCCTTCGCCTCCTCCAGTCCCATGATGTCCTCCAGCAAAAACGTCCTCGCCAATGATGTCGAAATTAAAGGTTCGATCAAGTTCTCCCACGACCTGATCATTGATGGCAAAATCGAAGGTGAAGTCATCTCGGATGGCAGCCTGACCGTGGGCGAAAATGCCCTAATCAAAGGCGAGGTGAAAACCCGCTCGGTGATCATCTTCGGCAAGGTCGAAGGTAACATCACAGTCCAAGAACGCTGCGAGCTGAAGAGCAACGCAGTGCTCGTGGGCGACATCGGTGCTGGCACGCTGGCGATCGAAGAGGGCGCGACCTTCATGGGTCAGTCCAAGGTCGGCAAGAGCAACGAGGCTTCCAAGAACCTCGGCCCAAAAGCCTAACTCCACTCTCTATCTGTGTTTCGGGGACTTTTCGGATCCAAAGACAACCAGTCTCCAGCACCACCGAAGAATCAAATCGAAGTGGTGTGTCCTGCCTGTGGCGCGGCTCAATATGAGCCGCGCCTCGTTCTTTCTACCTTCTGCAAGCGCTGTGGGGTGCATCTCACGATCGAGAAGCGCCGTGTAACAGCGTCTGAAGTGTCGAAAGCTGGCGGCAGGCCGGAGGCCTTGGAAGCTGCGCGCCCACCCTCGTCGGTGTCGGCGGCTCCATTGTCACCGCGCTCCGGTCCTCGAGCAGGGATGATCTCGGGTCCCTTGACGTCGATGACGTCATCGCGTCCCGCTCAGGTGACTCCTGGGCCCCCGTCCGTCTTCAGGCCCGATCTGACCGAGACGGGTGAGCTTGGTCTGGGAATGATGCTCCAAGCGGTATCCTCTGGCGCTGCCATGGACGCTCCGCTGTCCGTGCCTCTTCATGCTACCACTCCAGTCGATCTTCCCGCCGCTCAGGCGGAAGCTGAAGTGACCTTTGAGGAAGAAGCCGCCTGCCAGCCCGCTGCCGAAATCGAGGCCGAGGCGGCGCATGCGGACGAGCCCATGGCCGTGACGACGCTGATGCAGCGGGGACCGAACGTGGCCGAAAATCCCGGCACCCTTCAGAAGATGAAGGACCAGGGCTTTTACCGTCAGCAATACTTCAAGGAAGGCCAGTGCTTCGACTGCGACCACAAGTTCAAAGTTGGTCGTTCCTCTCGCTCAGCTAACTGCCCGAACTGTGGTGCCTACATTTCGTTGGAGGACATCGAGCTGAACATGCCATCCTCTCAGTCGATCAAGACGCGTGGCGATGTCCTGATCCGCAAGCGCGGTCAGCTCACCGCTACTCACCTTTACGCCCGCGAGTTGCGCTGCTACGGCATTATCGCGGCTAACATGAACTGCTTGGGCGACGCGATCTTCCGCACCAACGGCACCATCGTGGGCGAGGTCCACTGCCGACGCTTCATCGTTGAGAAGGGAGCCGAGATCACGTTCATGAATGCGATCCATGCTGATGAGGTCGAGATCCACGCCCCCATCACGGGCAATGTCTTTTCCAAAGGCCCGCTGCTCATCTCCGCCAACGGCGCAGTGAATGGCGACGTGACGGCACGCTCCGTGTCTATCGAGCCTGGCGGCGAGCTGAATGGCGCAATGAACATTGTCCGCATCGCCGCTGCGCCCGCGCCGACAGCTCCCTCGGGAACCTGAAGTGATAGGTGATAGGTGGTGAGTTGCTTCCAGGAACCAACCACCAGGCACTAATCACTGTTACACATCGTCCTCCTGCTTGCTTCATCCGGGCACTAAGCTAACGCTGAACGACTTATGGTCGCCGCCCCTGCCGCCCCCGATTTGAAAGTTGACATCCTGCGCCTGAAGAAGGAACGCAACGCCGTCATCCTCGCGCACAACTATCAGACCCGCGACATCCAGGAGATCGCCGACTTCGTGGGCGACTCCCTGGGCCTCGCCTACAAAGCCAAGGAAACCGCCGCCGACGTCATCGCCTTTTGCGGCGTGCACTTCATGGCCGAGACCGCCAAGATCGTGAACCCTGGCAAGATCGTGGTGCTGCCCGATGCGAATGCTGGCTGCTCGCTGGAGCAAGCCTGCCCGGGCCCACAGCTTGAGGCCTTCCTCAAGGCCAACGCGGCCAAGAACTACTACGTCATCGCCTACATCAACTGCTCCGGCCATGTGAAGGCGCTCAGCGACTGCATCTGCACCAGTGGCAACGCGGTCAAGATCGTGCAAGCCGCGCCAGCCGACCGCCCGATCCTCTTCGTGCCCGATCAAAACCTTGGCTCGTGGGTCATGGAGCAGACCGGGCGGAAGATGGACCTCTGGAAAGGCGCTTGCTACGTGCATGTCGAGTTCACCCGCGACAGCATCGAGAAGATCAAAGCCGAGTATCCCGACGCCAAAGTCGTCGCGCACCCTGAGTGCACCTATGCCGTGCGCATGTTGGCCGATGTCGTGTGCAGCACCGAGAAGATGGTCGGCTACTGCAAGGACAGCCCGGCCAACGCCTTCATCATCGTTACCGAAAGCGGGATGCTTCACCGCCTGGAGCGCGAAGTCCCCGGCAAGACCTTCATCCCCGGCCCCACCGGTCACTGCGCCTGCGCCGACTGCCGCTACATGAAGCTGAACACCCTGCAAAAGCTGCACGACGCCCTGCTCAACCTCAGCCCCCGCGTCGAGATGGAAGAATCCCTCCGCGCCCGTGCCGAGAAGCCGATCCTGCGGATGCTGGAGCTGAGCCGGTAGTGCGAGTTTACTTCTTCATCTCCGCCTCGAACCACTCCAGGTTCTTTCTCGTGCCGTGACGAACCCACAGGGTAAAGGCTAGACCAGCGAGGAAGATGATTAGCATGAGATTCAAAGACTCTTTGTTGGGGGCAAAGCCCTGGGCAATTTCGGAACGAGCGGGCTCGTCGGGGAAATAGATCACTTGCGTGGTCACCTGGGGGCGTTTGCCTTGCCAGCGCGAGGATGACGTGGAGAAGATCTTCCTGTATTTCTTTTGCGAAGCTGGGTCCTGACACGTGATGTCGAACTCATAAACCTCAAGCCCCCGTGTGCTGGGGATCGATTTGAATGCCTGAATTCGGGCGTCAACCACTGTGCCATGCTTGAGCAGTTGTTCGTCACGCCAGTAGGTGATGCTGGACATCACAAAGGCCACCCCACCGAAGACTGCTGCCAGCCATCCAGCCCAGCGAAGTCTGCGTGGGATGACGGGATATGGCCGCTTGTTGAAGAGGGGTAGCAGTTTGGGCAGCGAGTTCTCAGCGGACATGCGGTATGACATCCTCTTGGCTCCTGAAGCTGTCACCAGGGATTTGCGAAAACTAAGGCTTCCAGTGAAAATGGCAGGCTTTTGGTATCAAAGCGGGACTCTCAGCCAGCTCTTGCCTGGCATTTCGGTCCTGGTTGCCTCACGACTCACCATGAACACCGTCGTTCCTCCCTGAAAAAGGCCACTGGAGCCGCTGCGGCTTTCGGCTTCCCCATCATCATCCCTGGCCCGCCAGCTGGCCCCGCGCGGATTACATCATCGGCAATCCGCCCTTCATTGGCACCGCGAGGATGCGTGAGGACCTCGGCGACGGCTATGCCGATACCCGGTGTGCTGCCTACCCAGACGTGCCGGACTCTGCCGACTTCGTCCTCTACTGGTGGCACAAGGCCGCCGAACTCACCCGCACCGGCAGCGCCCGACGCTTCGGCCTCTTCACCACCAACAGCCTACGCCAGACCTTCGCCCACCGCATCGTGCAGCACCATCTGGAGGGCAAGGCGACCACTCGGGGCTCGTCCAATAGCGATACCTCGCTGTCAGGGATCAATACCTCGGCGTGCGGGATCAATACCTCGCCGTCCGGTAACGATCCCTTGCTGTCAGGGATCAATACCTCGGCGTGCGGGATCAATCCCTTGCTGTCCGATAACGATCCCTTGCTATCAGGGATCAATCCCTCGGCGTGTGGGATCAATACCTTGCTGTCCGGTAACGATCCCTTGCCGTCCGGGAAAGCCCAAAAACGGCCTCCCACGGGCCAAACAGGGCCGAAATCCGCTGAAAAGACCCTCCCAGCTCCCGCTTTTGGGCCTCCTCTTCGCCATTCCCCACCATCCTGTCTTCGCCGCCGTCACTTGACCGCCGCCTTCAGCACGACGCGGCGGTTGAGGTTCTTGTTCTCCTCGCTGTTGTTGGGCGGGTAGGTGGACTTGCCCTGGCCTTTCACCGCGACGAGGCGGTTCAGCCGGCTGCTGACCAGGTCGGCCACGACTTGGGCTCGGCGCGTGGAGATGGCGATGCTTTCCGCGTCGCTAGCTAGGTCGTCAGTCCAGCCCTCGGCCTGGAAGCCGTTGGGCACGGTTTGAGGATAGAGCTGCAGCCAGGAGGCGAGCTTGATTTGCAGGGTGTTCTGACTCTCTGGCGTGAGGCGGTCCCGGCCTTCCTCAAACAGAAGTCGGGCGGTGATGTCGCCGCTGGCGGGCAGTGCGGGCTGGAGGCTGACCTTGCCCAGCTTCAGCTTGCGCTCCAGATCGGCCAAGCGCTGCACATAGGCGGTGATGCTCTCGCTTTCCATCTGCCGCAGCAGGCCATCCTTGTCCTCAAAGGCGATTTCGGGAAAGAAACCGCAGCTGGAGATGATGGCCTGGGCGCGCCAGGTTTGGCTCATCAGCGCGAAGTCGTGGGCGGTTTCCCAGTTCTGCAAGGACTCCAGCGACAGAGCCTGCGGCTTCTCCTCGGGCACGTAGAGGTAAACGTAGCGGCAGAGGTTGCTGGGATAGCGGGCGGAGATGACGGTGTCGTGCGTGGGCAGGCTGAAGCCGGTGGCATCATCCTGGCCAATGCGCAGCACGCGTGCTGGGCCAGTGGCGAAGGCGGGCACAAAACCGATGCCGTGTGGATCGGCGGCGACGGCAGCGGCGACCGCAGTGTTCTCGGCGTGACGGCTTGCATCGCCAGCGATGGAGCGGCCTTGCAGCATGGCATCGCAAAACGCGCGGTAGGTGCCGGAGCGTTCCGGGCGGGAGTGGACATGGATCGGGCCGGGCGCGCCGCCTAGCTTCTCCCAGTTGGGCGGGTTGCCGAGGAAGAGGCGTGCCGTTTGGTCCAGGGTGACCTGCTCCACTTTGTTCTGCGGATGAACGATGATGGCAAAGGCGTCCAGGCCGAGGGCAAACTGCGCGCCGGGGCGGGACAGGTCGCCGCAGGTTTCGGCAAGATCACGCACCTCGGCGGGGCTGACCCGGCGTGAGGACATGCCGATGTCGCACCAGCCGTTGAGCAGGCTGCGGAAGGCATCACTGGAGCCTGTGGGGCGGATTTCGATGGTCTCCCAGACCTTGTCGCCGTCGAGGTCGCACATGACATCATGGGCCAGGGCTTTCTCTCCCTCAGGCGTTTCGAGTTCGGTGGTGAGGTCTTCGATGGGCGAGGGCTTGCGGCCCTTGGCCTGACGTTCCAGCAGGTAGTTGTAGGCGAGATAAACGGCGCATTTGGCCCCGACGGTGTTGGAGCCGTGCAGGCGCAGGATGGTCTTGCGCTGGCGGTTGTCGCTCTTGACGGCGGCGATGACATCGGCGCGCTGCTCTTCGCTGGTGCGCGGTGTGGGGAGCTGATGGCTGGTGCCTTCAATCTTCACCAGACCGCCTTCGGAGGCGAGGATGGTCTGTCCCTCGGGGCTGAAGGTGAACTTGAGGAAGGGCTTGATCTCGTCGCTCAAATGCACCGAGGAGGTGTAGAAATAGACGATACGAGAGAAGGGATAGCGACCGCTCTGCACTGCCGAGACATCGGGAAACACCGCCTGCTCCGCCGTCATGGAGCTGGACTCAGGGTCGTCGTTGTAAACTTGCAGACGTTTGACGCCGGGAGCCAGCGGATAGCTCTGACCGATGAAGCCGATGCCGCCGGGCAAGGTGGCGACGTGGGCTGCCACTTCGTCATTGCCCACAAAGGAGGTGATGGTTTTCAGCGCGGCGGCATCCGGTTTGATGTTCTGCACAAAGACATCCAGCGTGCCGGAGGGTTCGCGGCGGCGAACCGGAGTGATCGCTAGGCCGGCGGCCTTCCACTCCTTCACATCCTTCCAGTCCTTGAGTTGGTTCGAGTAGATCGCCTTCAGGTCGGTGAACGAGATGCGCATCAACGGATTGTCTTTGTGTGCGACGATGGCCAGGCCATCCATCGCCACCGGGTGCTCGCAGCCCAGGCCCGGCGCATCGCCCCGCCGACTGAGCACATCGCCGGTCTTGGCTTCGATTTCGTCCACCTCCTCGCCTTTGACTCGACGGGAACTCATGCCGATGTCGCACTGGTCGTAGGTGCCGGTGTAGGTGCCCAGGAAGCTCTTGAAACAATCGCCTGAGCCGGTGGCATGGACCTCGATGTAGACTGCCTTGCCATCGGGCAAGGTGCCGGTGACATAGATGATCTCGCCGTTGCGCTGGATGGCGACATCCTTGGCTTGTTTTTTCTGAAGCAGGTAGGCCTGGGCCAGCCCCGGCACCGCATGTTCGCCAAGCGTGTTGGAGCCAATGAACAGCAGCATTCGCTCGCCGGGAGGCGCTGCCGCGTGGCTGGCCAGCCCCCAGTGCAGGGCAATGAGTAAAACAAGCAGCAGGGAGGGGCAGCCGTGAGAGCGGAAGCGGTTGCCCTCGGCGCGGGAAAAGCCAGGGTTCATAGACGGGGAGTCGGGATCGTGGAGGCTTCAGTTTATCAGGCCCTGCCGTTTTCCAGGAAAGAACTTGCTGGCGTTTTTGTCACAGTCAGGTGGAACCCCCTTCAATCTGAACTGGACGCCGGACGTGCCTTTCTCTAGGCTCACCCTTTCTAATCCATTCAATCTTCATGAACACTCGTCGTTCCTTCCTGAAAAAGTCCACCGGAGCCGCTGCGGCTTTCGGTTTCCCCACCATCATCCCGGCCAGCGTGCTGGGGCAGGATGCGCCGTCGAAGAAGATCACCATGGCCTCCTTTGGCTGGGGCATGCAGGGGCCGAGCAATACGATGAAGTTCATCGACCAGCCGGACTGCAAGGTGCTGGCGGTGTGTGACGTGGATAAGAACCACCTGAAGACGGGCGTGGACGCGGTGAACAAGCGCTATGGCAACACGGACTGCCAGGGCTACCACGACTACCGCGAGCTGCTGGCGCGCAAGGACATTGATGCGGTGATGCTGGCGCTGCCGGATACGTGGCACGCGCTGGTGGCGACAGAGGCGGCCAAGCAGGGCAAGGACATCTGGGGCGAGAAGCCGCTGGCGCGCTCCATTGCGGAGCAGCAGGCCATTGTGAAGGCGGTGCAGAAGTATGGCCGTATCTGGCAGACGGGCAGCTGGCAGCGCTCGGAGACGAACTTCCGCGTGGGCGCGGAGCTGGTGGCGAATGGCCTGGTGGGCAAGCTGCAGCGCGTGGAGGTCGGCCTTCCCGCTGGGCACAACGACTTCGCCAAGACCAAGGACAAGAATCAAGTCACCCCGCCGCCTGCCGAGCTGGACTATGAGATGTGGATCGGCCCCTCGCAGATGGAGGACTACATTGAGGCGCGCATTCACAAGAACTGGCGCTGGAACTACAACATTGGTGGCGGTCAGCTGTTGGACTGGATCGGTCACCATTGCGACATCGCCCACTGGGGCATGGGCATGGACCGCAGCGGCCCGGTGGAGGTGAAGCCGATCCAGGCCGACTTCCCAGCGCGCTCTGACATGTGGAACACGGCGACGAAGTATCGCACCGAAGCCACCTATGGGAACGGCGTGGTGATGACCATCGCAGGTGGCCATGACGGCATCCAGATGGGAACAAAATGGATCGGTGATAAGGGCTTTGTGTGGGTGAATCGCAATGGTGCCTACGAGACGAACATCGATGGCCTGGGCGAGATCATCAACAAGCGCGACAAGGACGGCAAGGTCACCCAGGGCCGCAAGCTGCCCGAGCTGGGCGACGATGTGATCAAGACCCGGCTCTACAACAGCCCCAACCATTGGCGCAACTTCCTGGACTGCATCAAGAGCCGCCAGCCGACCGTGACGCCGGTGGAGACGGGCCACGCCAGCGCTATCCCCGGCCACCTGTCTCTGATTGCTCTGATGCTGAACCGCACCCTGAAGTGGGACCCGAAAGCAGAGACGATCGCCGACGACGCCGACGCGACCAAGCTGCTAGGCCGCGAGTATCGTGGGCCTTGGAAGCTGGAGGTGTAATGGGTGAAGCGACGCAGGTCGTATGAAGGTGCGCAAGCTCTTGCTCAAGTCCATGAATGCACCGCAGAATGTGCGGTTCGCGGAGTTGTGCACGCTGGCGCTCGCCTTTGGCTATGAGCTGGATCGAGTCAGCGGGAGCCATCACATCTTCGTCCATGTGATGGCCACCCGCCCGCTCAACTTTCAGAATGACCGAGGCAAAGCCAAGCTCTACCAAGTGAAGCAATTCCTGCGCGACATTGAGGAGTTCCAGCTTAAACTCACCGAGTGATGACCAAGTCGGACTACCACATCAATCTCTTCTTCAGTGCGGAAGACGGCGGTTACATCGCTGACGTGCCGGACCTGAAGTCGTGCAGCGCTTTTGGCAAGACACCGGAAGTGGCATTGAAGGAGGTGCTGGTGGCGAAGAAGGCCTGGCTGGCTGCGGCGAAGAAGCATCAGAAGCCTGTGCCGCCCCCTCGGTATCGGCCTGCGATCTACGCGCTGGCTCACTGAAGATGCATACCGCACCTCGCGGATTGCATTTCTCCGGCACTCGCCATAGTGCTCGTCCCCATGTCTGCCCCTGCCAACCGACTCGACACCCGCTTTGCCCAACTCCAGGCCGAGGGCAAGCGCGCCTTCGTGGCCTACATCGCCGCTGGCGACCCCACCTTGGACAAGACGGTGGACATCGTGCTGGCGCTGGAAGGGGCGGGTGCGGATGTCATCGAGCTGGGCCTGCCTTTCAGCGATCCGCTGGCGGATGGCATTGTCAATCAGCTGGCCGCCGACCGCGCAATCCGCAGCGGCACGACCACGCCGAAGGTGCTGGAGATGATCAAGATGATCCGCGAGCGCTCGCAGGTGCCGCTGGTGCTGTTCACGTATCTGAACCCCGTCTACACCTATGGGTATGAGCGCT
>CAXNNN010000063.1:0-11556 GCA_964203095.1 Verrucomicrobiaceae bacterium
CCACGGATTCCAGCGAGGCCAGCATCCGCGCCCGCGTGCGGAACTGGAAGACGCTGGGCACCTACGAGGGCTCTGGCAGCGAGGGGGTGCTGCGCCTGCGCGGCCCCTCCAGCGTGCTGGACCCGCTAACATTCAAGACCGTGCTAAAGGCCAGCGTGGGCTCCAGCCAAGTGCGGGTGGACTTCACCAAGGGTGGTGTGGACGCGGTGAACATCTACACCCGCCTGCGCGGCACCACGGGCTGGACCAAGCTGGCCCTGGACAGCAGCTCGCCCTACTACGACACGCGTCCCCTGACCAACGCCGCCCAGCCGGAGTCCCGCGAATACATGGGGCGTGGCGTCATTGATAATGAGGAGGTGGGCGTGGATAGCGACATTGTCAGTGTGGCTTTCGGTGGCTAAAGGCTGGGGGCGGTCCCGGCTGGCTGGTGCCCCACACGCCCAGCGCCGGGGCCGCTCCTTTTCCGATGTGGCGATGGAGGAGGATCGACCTTTCTGCGCAATGCCACTCGCTTGTTTATATCCGCCAAAGCTAAGGGTTTCGTCGTGGCGGGTAGATTGGGGTATGCATCACCTTGAGCGTCGCTAGTATCCAAACATGCTCTCCCGCGTTGCCTTTTTCCAGCGACTGACCGCCCACGCTCGCCGTTGTATCAGTCATCCGAAAACGCCGTTCATCGCTACCGGCGTGGCGGCGGTGTCGGCTTTAGCGCTGCTGCTGCTGACGGTGCAAAACTTTTATGGGCTGCCGCTGACGGTGCGGGTGGCGGTGGGGCCCGTTGACAAGATCGGGGTGATCAATGAAGACACAGGTTGCTACCGGTGGCGACTGCCGGAGCGGCTGAACCGCATGTTGAACCATCCGCGGGCGCAGTTGCTGGAAGATGGGCGTCCGCTGAGCCGGGTCATGCATGTGGCGGCTGTGGAAAAGGTGCGCGGGGGGCACTTCATGGTGCGGGGCGCGGTGGTGCGGTTCGCAGCGGGGGATGCAAGTGACGTGCGCACGAATGGTCGGCGCTACGAGCTGATCCTGCCGCGCCCGGTGCGCGAGCATTGGCTGCTGGCTTGTGCGCTGCTACTGGCCTTGTCGCTACCGTTAGCGCTGCCGGTGCTGAGGCCCCGGCTGTCCGTCGTGGCTGCGGGCGTGAATCGACTGCCGGTCTGGGTCGTCGCTGCGGCGGTGATGCTGGCGGTGGCGGAGGATTTGGTGGTAAACGATGAGCGCAGTAACGGAGCCTTTCTTGTGAAAGGGCTGCCGGAGAGCGATGCGCAGGGCTGGTATCGTTTCGCCACTGGGTTGGCCGAGGGCGAGCCGCAGACGGAGGGTTTTGCGCATCAGCGTCCGCTCTACGCGGTGCTGCTGGCGGCGACGATGATGGGGCTGGGCGGTGCCTCACTGCTAGGGGTGAAGGTGCTGAACGTGCTGTGCCTGGGGCTGGTGGCCGGGGCTGTTTTTGCTCTGTCCAAGGCGCTGCGGCATCCCTGGGCGGGGCTGGCGACCGTCGCCTACCTGGGCTTTGGCAGCGATCATCTGCACCAGTGGCACACCGTGCAGACGGAGAATGCGGGGCTAGCCTTTACGGCGGTAGCCACGCTGGCTCTTGCCGCAGCGCTGGTGCAGCGCTCGATCAAGCGGTGCCTGCTGGCCGGAGCGCTGGCGGGGTTGGGGAACTTGGCAGCGGGTCACGTGCTGATGGCGCTGCCGCTGGCGGCGGTGCTGATCGCGGTGCTAGGGCTGCTGGCGCGCGGGCAGCGGCGCGTCTACCTGCTCATGGTGGTGGCCTTTACCTTCGGGGCGTCGGCCATGCTGGTGCCTTGGATGGTGTTTCAGAAGCAGCGAAATGGAGTGTTCACGATCTCCATGAACAGTGCGGAGCTGCTGGCAGGCATGGCGGACCCGGTTCATGGCAAGCTGTCGGGTGAGCTGCTGGGCAAGGCCATGGAGAAGGGCTTCTCACCGGACAACTGGCAGGCACGCTACGGTTACTTCATGGATCTGTTCAAGCAGGAGGTGGCTCAGGACCCCGGGCGTGTGGTGAAGCATGTGCTTCGTGGAACGTGGCAAAGCCTGAGCTACGTGGAGATGGATGACGCCGTGCTGCGCACGCTGCTGGCGCTCGCCTTGATCCTAGCAGGCGTGGTCGGGGTATGGCGCTGGCGCTCTCCCCAGCCACTGATGCTGACTGGGTTGCTGATATTCTACCTGGTGGACCATGATACGGTCTTGCCTGGCTGGCTGCTTTTCATGCTCGGTGCCTGTTTATTGCTGCAACGCCGCAGTCGTGCAGAGGTGCTGGTGCTGCTCGCGATCGGTGTCTCGGTCGTCGGCTGCATGGCGGTGAGTGGCCTGGCTGGGAATGTGGCGACCCGCCGGTTCTGGCTGGTCATGGACTGGGCGCTGGTGCTGGCCGCGCTGGCTGGTCTGGGGCTGCTGCTGAATGCGGTGTGCAGTTGGCTAGCACGGGTGCCTATTCTTGGTTATGGAATGCAGGGGGGCGAAGGTGCCGAACGATCCGTGAGCACGGTCAAGGAGGAGTGCCTGACCTGCAGACCCGCGCTGGCTGTGGTGGTGATCAGCGTGCTCGCCACGGGCGTGGTGCTGGGACGCTTGGCGGCTGGCCCGTGGGTTGTCTTCGATCCTGTGAAGCTGAGCGCGTTGGCGGCACCGGCCCTGGAGCCGGGGCAGACAAGTTACTTATTGTATTTCGACGACCATGTGATGCACCTGACACGCGACGAGGATGTGGAGCACTGGCTGCCGCATTATCAGCCCGTCCGTGCGGCGCGCTGGTTGGCCTTCCCACGGCTGATTAAGCCGGATGGCACGCTGGGTGGGCGCATGGCGCTGGAGAAGTTCGCCAAATCAGACGAGGAAGTGCCGCGCTGGCAGGCAGCTTATAGCGTGTGTCGCCTGGTTCAGCGAAACGATGCGATCACGGGCCTGCCGACGGGTCTTTCCCAGGTCGAGAAGATCGAGGTGCTAGCGCTGGAGTGACCTGCTGTTAAGGCGTTGTGCTACTGCGGAATGGGATCGCTGCGTTTCACGGTCTTGCCTTCCCACACAGCTTCGTCCGTTGCCTTGTCATAGGTGAGCACGCGGCTGGCGCTGTTCGGGGCGGGGGACACGTCGATCTTCGGCAGCCACTTTTTGTGCTCGGCGATGATGGCGGCGTTCTCGGGCTTGGCGGCCACGTTGTGCCATTCGTTGGGGTCGTTGACCATGTCGTAGAGTTCTTCGCTGCCGTCGGCGTAGTGAATGTAGCGCCATTGTTCACTGCGAATGCCGTGGTTGCCCTGGTTGTGGCTGGTGATGGCGGGGCGGTCACGTTTTGTGGCGGCGTCCTGAAGTTGAGGGACGAGGCTGAGGCCTTCCAGGTCGTCGCGCTTCGGCACGCCGGCGAGGTCGATAAGCGTGGGGTAGATGTCGAGCAGCTCCGCAGGCTGCATGCAGCGCTGGCCGCCTTTGACCCCGGGGCCGGCGAAGATGAGCGGGACCTTGGTGCCACGATCCCAGAGCGTGTTTTTGCCCGTGATCTCCTTCTCCCCAAGATGCCAACCGTGATCGCCCCAGAGGACGACGATGGTGTTGTCAGCGACTCCGGCCTCCTCCAGTGCGGTGGTGAGCCGACCGATCTGCGAGTCCACGAAGCTGGTGCAGGCGAGGTAGCTGCGGACAAGGTTGCGCCATTGGTTGTTTTCTTTGATCCACTTCAGGCGCGGCTCCGGCAGTTCCCAGTGCAGATACCAGGAGAAGCGCGGCGTGTCTTCGCGGTCATTCTCGATGATCTTCGGCAGCACGCTGTCGTCGTCGGGATACAAGTCGAACCACTTCTGCGTGGCGTAGCACGGCACGTGCGGAAGGAAGAACCCGGCGGCGATGAAGAAGGGTTTGTCCTTCGGCGCGGCTTTGATCTGCTCCACGGTCCAGCGCGCGACCTGATAGTCGCCCTTGCCGGTGTCGTCATTGTCCAAGGGCCACACGCCCCAGTCCATGAGGGGATTGTTGCCCATGGGTGTTTCGCCAATGAGTTTGTTTGGCGGCCTAGTGCCTACACCGCCATAGGGCGCGGTGATCTGGAATTCGCCCTGGGCCTTCGGTGCTTTGGCAGCAGCCTTGTTCTTGCCTTTGCCCTTCCCGGCTCCACCACCTCCACCGCCGGTGCCACCGTGGTAGATTTTGCCAGTCGCGGCGGTGAGATAGCCAGCGTTGGCAAAGTGCTGCGGCAGGGCCACACGGTCCTTCCACTCTGGCAGCGTGCGGAACCAGGGCGAGAGGCCGTAGATGCCCGTGGTGGTCGGGCGCAGTCCGAGCAGCAAGCTGGTGCGGGAAGGATTGCACAGCGGCATGTTGCAGTGCGCGTTCAGAAACGTGGTGCCGCGAGCAGCGAGCTTGTCGATGTGCGGCGTCTTCGCCATGGGATGCCCACCGAGATGGCCGATCCAATCGTTCTGGTCGTCGATGGCGATGAAGAGGATGTTGGGCTTCGCGGCGAAGAGCGCAGGGCTGAGGGCGCAGAGGCAGAGGAAAGCGAGGATGCGTTTCATGGTGGCAGATTATTTTTTGGCCTTCTTGCCCTTGCCTTTGCCTTTCGGCTGATCAGCGAGGGTCTTCTTCACCAGCGTCGTGAAGGCATCGGTTTGCTTTTGCCAAGCAGCGGCGAGTTCGGTGGCTTTTTCGGGCATTTGGGCAGCGAGATTGTGCTGCTCGGCGCGGTCGGTTTTCAGGTCGTAGAGTTCCCAGGGCTGGTCAGCAGCAGCGACGAGCTTCCAGTCGCCCACGCGGATGGCTTTGTTGCCCTCGTGGAACCACCATAGGCTTTCGCGTGGGATGGTCGTGGCCTTGGCAAAGGCTGGCACTAGGCTTTTGCCAGGTGCCTCGGGGATGGGCTCGCCCTGCCACTGCTGCGGCTTTTGAACACCAGCCAATTCCAACACGGTGGGCACGATGTCGATCACGTGGGCAGGCGTGCTGCGCAGTTCGTTTTTGTTAGAAATGCCTGCTGGCCAATGCACGATGAGTGGCGTGCTGATGCCGCCTTCATGCACCCATGTCTTGTGCCGACGGTGCGGCGTGTTGCAGGCGCTGGAGAACCCTGGCCCAAGGCAAAGATAGCTCCCTGCGCTGCCGGGTGCAGCCTGGGGATCATGGCCACCATTGCGCACCATGATCTCGGCGCTCGCACCATTGTCCGAGGCGAACATGATGAGCGTGTTCTCGAAGGCTCCCATGCTTTTGAGTTGAGCGATGATGCGCCCGATTTCCTGGTCCATACGGTCCACCATGGCAGCGTGAATGGCCATCTTGGTGGCTTGGAAGCGGTGCTGTTCATCCGTCAGTTCGGCCCATGGCAGCGGGCGATTCACTTCGCCCGAGCCAAGGGCTGCCATTGCTTCGGGAAAGGCGTAAGGCGGGCCGACCTCGCGCTCCAGAGTCGATAGGGTCGTGTTCGTGATGCCCATCTCCTTTTGTCGGGCGAAGCGGGCCTCGCGCATCTTGTCCCAACCGGCGAGATACTTGTCCCGATACTTCGCGATGTCCTCCGGCAAGGCATGAAGCGGGAAGTGTGGCGCGATGAAGGGGATGTAATGGAAGAATGGTTTGTTCGTGTGGTTCGCGGCGTGGTCCTTCAAGCATTCGATGGCGTGGTCCGCCGTAGCGATGGTCGCGTAGTAGCCCTTTTCATCGGCAGGCGGCGTCACCGGCACATCGTCAATGGAGTTGCCTTTTGACGTGAAGAAGTTGCCCTGGTTCTTCATGTCCAGCGAGCGATCGAACCCACTGTCGAGCACGTTGCCGTCGATGTGCCACTTGCCGCTGTGATAGCTGCGGTAGCCTTCTTGCTTGAGGAAGTCTGGGAGCAGGCGCGCCCATTTCTGCCGCACGCCCTGGCCGCTACCGCCGACATCCGGCAAGGCGTCGCGATGAATCTGCTGCGCATAATAGCCGCTCATCAAGGCGCCACGTGTGGGCCAGCAGCGGGCCGTGTTGTAGAACTGGGTGAAGCGCAGGCCGCTCTTCGCGAGGGAGTCGAGATTCGGCGTCTCGATGTCGCCCCCGTAGCAGCCGAGGTCGGAGTAGCCCAAGTCATCGGCGAGGATGAAAACGACGTTGGGCTTCGCGGCGAAGGCCGGGCCCTGAAGAACGAGGGATGAAAGGAGAAGGGCGAGCAGGGTTCTCATGGCAGTCTGACTATTCAGCTTGTTTCTTGGCTTTGCCCTTGCCTGCCTTCGGTGCCTTGGCGGGTGGCATGGGGAGATTGTCTGTGGGTTGATTGCTAAAGCGGTAGGGGTCGTCTAGCCGCCGCATCTCGGCCAGTAGCAAGGCTTGCATCTCAGCCAGCTTGGTGGCGTGCGCAGGGTCATTGGCGAGGTTGGGCGTGCCATGCTCAGGCAGCAGTTCATGCGGATTGTCGGCGAGGTTGAAAAGCTGCGTCACCTTCACTCCGCGATCTGGGGCCTCATATTGAATCAGCTTCCAGTCGCCTTGCTTCACCGCTCTCATACCCGGCTTGCTGCCGCCGCTGTAGGCCCCGTAGAGCACGTCACGCAGGCGGTTGGTTTTGCCTTCCAGAACGGGCTTGAAGCTGAGGCCTTCATTGGTGGTCGGCGCTTCGATCCCGGCGAGATCGCATAGAGTGGCCAGCACGTCGAGGAGGTAGATGTTTCCCTCCGCCCGGCTGCCCGCCTTGATGCCAGGGCCAGTGACGATGAAAGGCACTCGCCACGTGTGCTGGTAGAGGTTCTGTTTGCCCATCAATCCGTGCCGTCCAATGGAAATGCCATGGTCGGCGGTGTAGATGATGTAGGTGTTGGCGAGTTCGCCTGTGGCTTCGAGCTTCTGCAAGACGCGTCCGATTTGAATGTCGATGTTCTCACTGCACGCGAACTCGCGACCTAGCTCATTGCGGATGGTGGCTTCATCACGGCGCTGCCACACGCCGCTGACAGCGACCTCATCGCGCACGCCGATGTCTGTGTTGTCAAAGGGATGCTTCGCCAGGTAATTCTCGGGCAGCGCTGGCTGCGAGGCATGCGGCGAGGGAGGTGTGCTTTCGTCGGTGTGGTTGGTGGCACCGTATTTTGCCAGCAGTTCAGGCTTGCCGTCACGTTCGTCATGCGGATGCGAGAAGCCGTAATAGATGAGGAAGGGCTTCGTGTCTTTCGTGGATTCGCGTTCGATGAGGTAGTTCATCACCTGATCGCCATGCCAACTGCTGCCGGTTTCATCCGTGCCGCCGCGTTTGGTGGCGTCCTTGCGCACGGTGAAGAGCTTGTTCGCGGCCTCGTAGCTGTTGCCCATTTTGCAGGTGCGCATGGTGGCGTAGCCCGCGCGATTGAACACGGCGGGGATGGTCTGCTGCTCCAGCGCGGGCGGGCTGGTCTTGGCCCCCCAAGGCGCGGGCGGCAGATGCCATACCGTGCGTCCGCTCATGATCATGTGTCGCGAGGGCATGCATACCGCCCCGCTAAAGGAGCCCATGTGATACGCACCGTCAAAAACCATGCCCCGTGCGGCGAGACGTTCTAAGTTGGGCGTCTGAAGCTTAGACCTCGGGTTGTAGATCTTCAGGTCGAAGGGCGACTGGTCGTCGACCAGGATGAACAGAAGATTCGGGCGCTTCTCCGCCGCGAAAGTAACCTGACAAAAGAGGAAGGAAGCGCAGAGGAGAGCGAGCGAAGCAACATGCATGGTGGAGCGTGCTGAAACGTTCCACCAAGCGCTGTCTTGCCACGAACACGAGCGCGCAGTGAATCAACTCCCACTCTGCTGGGGCTGTTGCCTGCCTGGTGCCTCAGGCCGTCGGGCAACTCAGCCAGAAGGTGGTGGTGAAGTTCTCGGAATGCACGCCCAGCTGGAGATTCATCATGTGCGAGAGCATGGCCGCGATAGTCAGGCCCAGGCCCAGGTGATTGCTGTTTTTGCTGCCTTGGAAGGGGCGGAACACTTCGGCCAGCTTCTCAGGGGCGATGCTGGAGCCGGTATTGCTGACCAGGATGTCGATGCGCTTCTCCGTGGTGGGCGTGATCACGCCTGGGCCGCAGACGCGGAGCAAGGCGCGACCGTTGCCCTTTTGGGCCGCTTCCGCCGCGTTCTTGAGCAACTCGGTAAGCACGTCCTTGAACTTGGTCGGATCGACCATGACCTGAGGAAGCCCTGGCTGCACTTCGATGTCGAAAGCGACGCCTGCCTTGGTGAACGGCTCGCGCACGGCGGCGTCGATCACCGTCAGATATTCATTCAGGCTCAAAGGCTGAGGGGTGACCTTGGCGCAACCGCCAGCTCCTCGAATGCGCTCGCTCAAAGCGGACATGTTCACCGAGGCTTCGCGGATGTGCTGCACATTTTCCAGCACACCAGGGTCGGTATCCTCGTTCATGAGGATGAGGCTGCTGAAGCCCTGAATAACAGCCAGCAAATTGTTCAGCTTGTGCGTCAGGCCACGCAGGAGTTCCTGGTGGAATCCGTCGGCGGTTTCACGGCCTAAATTGAGGGCGGTGGGAAAGGTGAACTGCATGGGAGTGATCGTGGGGAGAGATTCAACAGCTCGCAACTGCTGCGCGGACATTAATTAGGCTATGTTAAATGAAAAGCCAAAAGATGCCTTCCCGTGAAAATCCGGCCTTTATGGCTAGTCCCGTTTGGGGAGCTGACACAAAGCCAATAACGCCTGTTTCTTCAACCCTCGGTCACTGGCGACTTGAGCACCGATACAACATAGGCCCGCACCGCCGCTGTGTCGTGCTCATTCAGATTCGTCTCCTCGGCCATTTCCGGCAGAATCTCGTGCTCCCACTGTGCCAAGGAATACTTCCTCACCGGCTCCACGCTGTGGCATGCCGCGCATTTGGTCACATAAATCTCACGCCCCAAGGCCAATTGTGAAGGCGTGCCGACGCGCATGGCGGCAGGCAGGGTTTCAGGGAGCGGGGCGGCCTGCTCCAGAGACACACATGCCCCACCCGAGAGGGCTGTGACGACCAGCAGTGCACGGGTGAGGTATGAGGTCTTGCGCATCTAGAGAAAAAGTGTGGGTGTTAGAAAGAGAAACCTGCGATCAAGCGGAGTTGAGTCTCGGCTTCGCCTTCGACCCCGGTTGTTTCAAAAAGGCAGGCGGCGGTGGCGAAGAAGTTGCCTTTGCGGAAGGAGACATTCGGACCCACGGAGACAACGTGGTCGCCCGCGTCGCTCCAATCGGCGAACTCCACTTCGTGCAGCGCTTCTACGCCGAGGAAGAAGTTCGGGTTCACTTGGTAGCTCAGGCCCACGATGTTCTCCCACACACCCACTTGCTCGTCCAGGTTGCTCAGGCTGCCGCCTTCCCATTCCGCCTCGATCACGCCATTATAGACAGCGATCAGCGGACCGAAGTTCTTCTGCAGCAAGATCTTGCCTTCCAGCACGACCATCTCGTCGCCCACCAGCACTTCGCCATACAGCGCGGAGCCGAGGAACGATTTGTTCGGATCGGTCAATTGCTGGCGCAAAGCGAAACCGCTGCGGCGATAGTCCGCCTCGCCTTCTCCATTGTCGAAGCTTTCATAGCGCCAGTCGGCCAGGTAAATGTCGATGGTGAGCGTGTCGCTAATGCCATATTCAAACTCGTGGCGGAAGTCGAAGCGGTCCTTGTTGGCGAAGGACTTCCAAGTCATCCACTGCTCATACTCCCACAGCCCCTTGGGCATGCCGATGGTTTCGTAGCTATAAACAAAGCGGCGGTCGTGAGCGTCGCTGGATACGATGGAAAGGCCAAGAGCGAGGAGGGCAGCGGCCACAGTGCGTTTCATCATGATTGAGTGGGGGTTGTCTGGGGTTCTGAGTTCGATACGCAGTCTCAACAGAGGATGTTGCATTCCCTTGATGAGATAGCGTTTCATTATCTAATGAGAATGCGTCGCACATGCAAGCGGATAGTTCTCAACTTGATTTGGACCGCTAAGAGCGGGCGACGAGCAGGCGCGCTCAGCGCCAGAGGCCAGCCTACCGGGGTCACGTCCCGCGCTTGTTCCCGAACAAGTCAATGTGCAGGCGTGGGCTGTAGCGGTAGCCATGCGCCTTGCACGCCTCGATGATCAGCACATTTCGGCTGCGCAGGGCCTCGGCGCTGATTCCTTCGGGCATCAGCAAGACTTGCTCGGGTGGGATCGCCACGCCAATGGAGGTGACGACTTCTGAGGCTTCGATCAGGTCGGCCTGGGTCGAAATGACGAACTTCAGCTGCACGGCATAGTGGGTGCACCACTCGGCCAACACCGCCGGCTGCAACCGTGTGCGCTCGTGCTTGTCCGCCCAGGCCCCAGCTTCCTCGCCGGGGGTGGAGTTGCCCAGCTTTGGGCTGATGGAGGCAAGGTCGCAGGGGACTCCGCTGGGAGGGACCGTCCCTGCTGTTTCGATCGTGATGTGCTTTCCCGCTGCGCGCAGAGCCGCTAGCAGCGCTGGCATTTCTTTGGCGATCATCGGTTCACCACCCGTCACTACCACGAATCGTGTCGGGTGCACCTGCACCGCTTCCAAAATCTGCCCCATGCTCATCTCAGTGCCCTCGGGTTTCCAGGACGCGTAAGGTGTGTCGCACCAACGGCAGCGCAGGTTGCAGCCGGACGTGCGCACAAACACGGAGGGCGTGCCCGCCAGCGTGCCTTCCCCTTGCACCGAATAAAAAATCTCCGAAATCAGCATCAGTCACCGCTTAGCACGCTCGCGGGCAGATGCACGAAATGCTTGTGTGGAATGCCGTCAGCATGATAGATGACCGCCCATGATTTTCCGTTTCGTTCTGCCGGTATTGATGAGCCTTCTGCTCGTGCAGTGCTCCTCGTCCAAGAAGCATGTTTACAGCTACGACTACAATTCTGGCAAGACCAGCCTGCTGCTGGGCGATCAAGCTGTGCCACCGGCAAATCTGCCTGAAAAAGTGATGCTCGCCATCACCGCTGCCAATCGCATCAAAGCCAAACCCTACCGGCGTGGTGGTGGTCACTCGAAGATCGAAGACACTGCCTACGACTGTTCGGGTTCCGTTTCTTATGTGCTGCATCATGCGGGTTTGCTGGACTCGCCGCTGCCGAGCAGTGGCCTCCGCAAGTATGGTAAAAAAGGCGAGGGCGAATGGATCACGGTCTACGCAAAGAAGGGGCACGCGTTCCTGGTGATCGCAGGTCTGCGCTTTGACACAGGCGGCGATGGCAGTCGCGATGTCGGCCCGCGCTGGCGCAGGACGGACCGCAGTCTGAAAGGCTTCCAGCCAAGGCATCCCGCAGGTTTGTGAGTCGGTGAGCCTTTGGAGCCGTAGGACAGTGGGTGGGTCTTGCTCAAGCAGACCCCGCTTCAACGATTGTCCTGTTGTCTCCCCACCTCCACGCGCCACCATTCGCTCATGCTTGTCATCTTCATCATCGTGCTCGTTCTCGGCTTCGGCGTCACGAGGTATGCGCTGTCCCGCTACGAGCAACACATGGCGCTGGGGCGTCGGGCACAGGCTCCGGAGAAGAAGACGGGTGCCGACATTGCAGCCGAGTTCCTCGTCGCGCACGAGGTGCATGATGTTGTGATCGT